>CAMLLF010000329.1 GCA_946480705.1 uncultured Lysobacteraceae bacterium
GAAGAAATCGTCGGGATTCACGCTGATCGAGCTGGTCACCGTGGTGGTCGTCATCGCGATACTCGCGGCGTTCGCGCTGCCGTCGTATTCGAACGTGATCAGAAGCAACCGCGTGTCGAATCAGGCGAACGACCTGCTGACCGCGGTCAACCTCGCACGCAACGAAGCGGTCACGCGCGGCACGCGCGTGACGGTCTGTGCTAGCGCCGACGGCGCGTCCTGCGATTCGGGCGGCGCCTGGCGTTCGGGCTGGATCGTCTTCACCGACGGCGGCACCGCGGGCCAGCTCGCGGGAAACGACCAGTTGCTGCGTGTCTGGCCGGCGATCGCGCCCGGCGATTCGCTGAGCGCGGACGCGGCGTTCGTGAGCTTCGGCAAGGAAGGGTTTTCGACCGAAAACGACCTGACCTGGACGTTCGTGCCACGCGACTGCAACGGCGACCAGCGCCGCACCGTGCATCTGCGCGGACTCGGCCGCGCCGAAACCGCGCGCGGGGCCTGCGCATGAATGCGGCGACCGCATTCCGCCGCGTGCCGCGCGCCGCGGGATTTTCGCTGCTCGAAGTGCTCGTCTCGATGATCATCCTGTCGATCGGACTGCTCGGGCTCGCCGCGCTGCAGGCGTTCTCGATCAAGGCCAATCAGAGCGCGAACTACCGCACGCAGGCGACCGCACTCGCCTACGACCTGCTCGATCGCATGCGCGCGAACCGCAACGAGCTGATCGCGGGGCGCTACTTCACGAACTACGGCTCGGCGCCCGGCAGCTGTCCCGACACCGGCGGTACGCCGCCGTCCACCGGCGCCGCCTCGCGCGACGTATACGACTGGAAATGTGCAATCAAGGCCCAGCTGCCGCTCGGCGAAGGCGCGGTGCGCATGCCCGGCGGCACCGTCGTCGTCGCGATCCGCTGGACCGACGCGCGCTGGAGCAACGGCGCCGACGCCACGACCGAATTCACGCTGACCTCAGCCCTATGACCATGCCGATCGCACCTCCGCGCCGCACCGCCGGCTTCTCGCTGATCGAAATGATGGTCGCGATCGCGATCGCGGCATTCCTGCTGCTGGGCATCACGCAGGTGTTCAGCGCGAGCAAGAACAACTATCTGAGCCAGGAGGCGCTCTCGCGCATCCAGGAGAACGCGCGCTTCGCGATGATCCGGCTGCAGCGCAGCGTGCGCATGGCCGGCTATCTCGGTGCCGGCAACGACCTGAACCGTCTCGCCGCAGGCAACGCGTCGAACTTCATCAATCACCTCGCGCCGAACGGTGTCGACGCGACGCTGTTCCAGCATCGCTTCCATCGCTCGATCGAAGTCTTCGACGCGAACGACAGCAACGACGGCGCCGAACCGCAACCCGGCGGCGCCGGCAGCTGGACACCGGCGCTGCCGCCGGCGATCGCCGATGCGGCGCCGCTGACCGGGTCGGACATCCTCGTCGTGCGGCATTTCAGCGAGGAAAGCATCCCGCTGGCCGGCTTCAACACGACGAACGACACGCTGATCGCGCTCACACCGACCTTTCCGGACGGCCGGCCGTTCGTCGCGAAAGGCATCTACGGCGTCGGCAACTACCGTTTCGCCGACGTGTTCCAGGCGAGCGCGGTCAACGGCGTCCAGCTGTCTGCGCCGTACGGCGCGTCGAGCAATCCGGGCAACACGTACCAGTTCGACGCCGCGAACTCGCCCGGCAAGACGTGGCGCGGCGACCGCGAAGTCGAATACGGCCTGCAGGCCGGCAGCGGCCAGCGCTGGTGGAACGCCGAGTTGCATCGCGCCGAATACACGGTCTATTACGTCGGCCGCGGCGCGAACGGCCAGCCTGCACTGATGATGCAGACGCTGCAGGAGTCCACGGGCCAGCTCGAGAACCGCGAACTCATCGACGGCATAGAAAGCCTGCAGGTGCTCGTCGGCATCGATACCTCGACGCCGGCCAACGACGGCGCCGACGTCTATCGCACGGGTGCGCAGGTCGCCGCCGGCGCGGCCTCCGACGCGGATCGCGACGCGCGCTGGCGCAGTGCGCGCTCGCTGCAGATCGGTCTGCTGCTGCGCAGCCCGGCGCCGTTCGTAAGCCCCCGCCCGACCGAACCCGCGCTCACGGTGCTCGACCGGCGCATGACGCGGCCGAACGACGGCTACCTGCGGCAGACCTACCAGACCACCGTTTCCCTGCGCAATCGCGTGAGTAACTCGATGTGAATACCGTATCCGCTCGCCGTTTCCGCGCGACGCAGCGCGTCGCGCCGCGCGTCCCGCACCGCCAGCGCGGCGCCGCGCTGTTCGTCAGCCTGATGCTGCTGATCCTCGTGACGCTGCTCGCGCTGACCGCGTCGCGCATGACGGTCCTGCAGGAACGCATGTCCGGCAACTACAAGAACCAGCAGGACGCCTTCCAGTCGGCCGAACGGCAGCTCACGCGCGGCGAGGCCGTCGTGCTCGATCCGCTGCGCCAGCCCGATATCGCGTTCACGCAGATAGACAACAGCAACGCGCTGCCCTGGACGCCCTGGTACGCGGAAGGGCCGACGACGGCAGACGAGGAGGTCACGCGCGTGCGCATCGGCCAGTCGCTGAAGTTCGGCACCGATCCGATGCGCGAGCCGAAATTCTTCGTCGTGTCGGCCGGGGCGCCCGGCGCCGACACGACGGCGACGTCGGCCGTGCAGTCGACCTATGTCTATTGAACCGCAGCGCACGACGAGCCGGAGCAACGCAATGACTTTCTCACGATGGCACTCCCTGCTCGCGGCAGCCGCGCTGGCGCTGCTGGCCGGCCTCGCCGCGGCGCCGGCACGCGCGGCGACGATCCCGATCTCGCAGTCGCCACTGTTCACCGCGTCGGGCCAGCCGCCGCTGATGATGATGGTGATGTCGCGCGACGAGCAGTTGTTCATCAAGGCCTATACCGACTACACCGACCTCGACGGCGACGGCCTGCTCGATACGACCTACCAGAACCGCTTCAGCTATTCGGGCTATTTCGATCCGGATCTCTGCTACGCCTACGGCAGCGGCCAGTTCAAGGCGACCGCGGCCGCGAACAACCACCAATGCGGCGGCAGCTGGAGCGGCAACTTCCTGAACTGGATCACCATGAGCCGGCTCGACATGCTGCGCTTCGTGTTCTACGGCGGCTACCGCTCGACCGACGCCGCGACGACCGTGCTCGAGCGTGCGCACATTCCGTCGGACCTGCATGCCTGGGTCAAGACCTACGGCGGCAGCGACATCGCGCGCTACACGCCGTATTCGAGCGCGACGTCGTTCTGCAACGCGTCCTTCAGCAACACCGGCGTGCCGAAACTGCGCGTCGCCTCGGGCACATGGACCGAATGGGCGTCGACCGCACTGAACCAGTGCAACTGGAAGGAAGACGCGAACAACGACGCGAAACCCGACAGCCCGCCGCGCGCGACCGAGCTCGACGTACGCGTCGAGGTCTGTGCCGGCGGCACGGGCGCGCTGCGCGAATCCTTCTGCCGCGAATACGGCACGGCCGGTATCTTCAAGCCGGCCGGCCTGCTGCAGGAATACGGCGAGAACCGCTCGATGCGCTTCGGCCTCCTGACCGGATCGTATTCGGCGCCGCGCAGTGGCGGCGTCGTCCGCCGCAACATCGGTCCGATCGCCGGCAACGGCACGGCCACGGGCTGCGCGGCCGGCGACGAGATCGATCTCTCGACGGGCCGCTTCTGCAATCAGGGCGACGGCGCCGAAGGCGTCATCAACACGATGAACCGCCTGAAGCTGCTGACCTGGAACTATGCGGCGTCCTGGACCGACTGCAACACGTACAGCATCCTCAACCGTCAGGGCTTCGGCTCGCCGAACCTCAACAATCCCGGCACGGCGGCAAACGGGCGCAATTGCAGCGCCTGGGGCAATCCGATGTCCGAGATGTACGCCGAAGCGCTGCGCTACATCACGGCAGAAACACCGTCGGCGACGTTCAACGTGACCGGCGACCTCGCCGGCCTGCCGGCCCCGGCCTGGAAGGATCCGTACCGCAGTCCCGACGACGGCGGCAACGCCTATTGCGCCAATTGCAGCATTCTGGCTTTGTCCACCGGCCTCAACTCCTTCGACAGCGACGAAATCCCGAATGTCGCCGCACTCGGATCCGGCGCCGTGGCCGCGACCAACGTCGTCGGCGCGCGCGAGCAGGTCAACGGCAGCTACCTCGTCGGCCGCGGCGGCGCCACGCCGCTCGGCGCATCGCTGAACACGCACGAAGACCTCTGCACGGCCAAGTCGATCACCGCGCTCGCCGACGTGCGCGGCATCTGCCCCGACATTCCGTCGATGGAAGGCAGCTATCTGCTGAGCGGCCTCGCGCACAAGGCCTACACGACCGACCTGCGTCCGAACCTGACCGGCCCCGACGGCAATCCGAAACCGGCCACGTACACGAACAAGGTGCAGACCTACGCGGTCTCGGTGGCCGAGAACCTGCCGACGTTCCGCGTGCCGCTCGGCAGCAGCAGCCTTTCGCTCGCGCCGCTGTGCCAGGCCAACAACGCCGGCGGCGCGACCGCCGCCTCGTCGGGCTGGCGCAGCTGCTATCTCGGCGCCGTCGGCATCGGCACGAAGACTTCGGCAGTCGCCCCGAACCACGTCTACGGCCGCGCGCTCGAAAGCGACGGCAGTGCCGGCAGCTTCTCGCTGGTCTGGGAAGACTCGCAGTGGGGCAACGACCACGACAACGACGTCGTGTCGATGCTGACCTATTGCGTCGGCGCGAAATGCACGAAGAAGACCACGTCCACGCAGACCCACTACGACATCTGCTGGCGCTCGAACTCGGCCGACTGCGGTTCCAACGGGGCGCCGGCCGTGGCGGCCGACGAAGTGCTCGTCCGCATCGAGAATCTGTCCGCTTTCGCCGGCAACGCGATGCTGACGGGCTTTTCGGTCAGCGGTGCCGGCGCGAGCGACGGCGTGAAGCGCCTCACGCTGCGTCCCGGCGGCCAGAACGGCAGCGTGCTCGCGCAGACGGCGAATCCGCCGACCACGTGGACGGTGCCCCAGGTGCTCAAGCTCAAGGCCGGCGGCGGCGGTGCGAAAGAGCTCGAAAATCCGCTGTTCTACGCGGCGAAATTCGGCAGCTTCAAGGATGCGAACAGCGACAACCTGCCCGATGCGGGCGAATGGGATGCGCAGCAGCCCGGCAAGCCCGACGCATTCTTTCCGGTGCGCGACCCGGCGCGGCTCAAGAGCGAGCTGCGCAACGCCATCCAGGCCGACGAGCTCTGCCTGCACTACCAGCCCAAGGTTTCGCACGATTGCGGTCGCGTGGTGGGGCTGGA
>CAMLLF010000330.1 GCA_946480705.1 uncultured Lysobacteraceae bacterium
GCGATGCACAGGCGCTGCTGCTGGCCGCCCGACATGCCGAACGCGTTGGTCTTGATGTTGATGCGCTTGCTCGCGTCGCGCCCGCTCAGGATGTCGTCGTTCATCGCGATCAGCACGTGATCCGGATGCAGGTGGCTGCCCTGCACGAATTCCGCGCGCGTCTTCGGATACGGCGTGAGGTCGCGCTTGACGCCGCTGCCGACGTCGACGGAAAACACGTGGAAATCTTCGTCGCCGCCGGTGTCGCGCAGATACAGCAGCGTCGCCGTGCGATAGCTCCAGAAATAGTTGCGGATGCCGCGCGCCTTGTCGTCCGTGACGGCCTTGGCCTTCGACGGATCGTCGGCCGGCGCGACCCAGATGTTCAGCACGCCGTCGAGCGGCGCGACCCAGCTCAGGTACTTGCCGTCGGGGCTCATCTGCACGGCAATCTTTTCTGGATTACCGAACAATGCATCGCGCGGAATGAGTTCGGGTTCGCCGGTCGTCGACTGCGCGAACGAGGGCGCGGTACAGATGGCCGCGATCGCCGCGGCGAGAACAATTCGGGTCATGCGCATCGGTGTTGCCTCCATGCCTCAGGGATCGACAGAGTCCACTGCGCCGCGCCGCAAGACAACCGGCCAATGGTCATGCGCTTGGCGCGCAGCCGTACGTGGCACGTAGAATGGCCGCGACCCACGGAGATCTCCATGAGCGCAAGTCCGCAGCGTCATGCCGTTTTCGGCCATCCGATCAATCATTCGCTGTCACCCGCGATCCACCGCCGCTTCGGCCAGCAGACCGGCATCGAGCTGCGCTATGACGCGATCGACGCACCGCCGGAAACCTTTGCCGCACAGCTCGATGCGTTCCGCCGCGACGGCGGCGGCGGCGCGAATGTGACCTTGCCCCCTCAAGACGCTGGCGTTCGAACGCTGCGCCCAGGTGTCCGACTATGCCGCGCGCACCGGCGTCGTCAATACGCTGGAACCGCTGCCCGGCGGCGGCTGGCGCGGTCACAACACCGACGGTCCCGGCCTGATCGCCGATCTCGCGGAACGTCATGGCCAGGACCTGCGCGAGCGCGACCTGCTGCTGCTCGGCGCCGGCGGCGCGGCACAGGGCGTCGCGTTCGCACTGCTGGATGCCGGCGTGCGCTCGCTGACGATCGCGAACCGCAACGCGGAGCGCGCCGACGCGCTCGCCGATCGCATCGGCGAGCCGGGCCGCGTGCACGTGCGCTACTGGAACGACCTGCGCAACGCCGGCAGCTGGGACTTCATCATCAACGCGACCTCGGCCGGCGTGCAGGGCGAAGCGGTCGACCTGCCGTTCGCGATCGTCGCAACACGTGCGCTCTGCTACGACCTGTCCTACGGACGCGCCGCGACGGCGTTCCTCGCCTGGTCGCGCGCGGCCGGCGCGGCGCACGTGTTCGACGGACTCGGCATGCTCGTCGAACAGGCCGCCGAAGCGTTCGCGATCTGGCACGGCCGGCGTCCCGATACCGATGCCGCCCACGACGAGCTGCGCGCGAAGCTCGACGGCGCATGACCGCCGTAGCCATGACCTGCCGGCCGCGCTGCGGCGCCTGCTGCATCGCGCTGTCGATCTCCTCGCCGATTCCGGGCATGCCCGCGGGCAAGCCCGCCGGCGTGCGCTGCGTGCAGCTGACCGACGACAACCGCTGCGCGATCTTCGGCAGTCCGGAGCGACCGGAAGTCTGCGGTCGCCTGCGGCCCGAACCCGAGATGTGCGGCGACAGCCGCGAGCATGCGCTGCGCTGGATCGCCGAACTCGAAGCACGGACATCGCCGCGTTCCGTGCCGGCAGACTGAGACGACTTAGCGAGGACGCCGATGGCAATCACCGCGCTCGTGCCGCAATTGCGAACGACGGATCTCGCGTCGTCGCTGCATTTCTACATCGACAGGCTCGGCTTCGAGCTGGCGTTCCGGTACGAGGATTTCTACGCCGGCGTGCGCGCGGGCCCGCAGCTGTTCCATCTCAAGCAGTGGGAAGAGATCGATCCGTCCATCCGCTATGTGGATGACGCCGATCATTTCCATCTGTACTTCCAGACCGGCGATCTCGAGGCAACCGCAGCCCGGCTCTCGGCGCAGGGAATCGCGTTCGTCCGCCCGATTCACGAGACGCCCTGGCAGACGCGGGAATTCGTGATCCACGACGATCAGGGCCACACGCTGTATTTCGGCGAGCCGCAGTAGCCAGCGACCCGGCCGACTCCCCCGCGCGTGGCTAGCCGATCCCGCCGTCGGCAAGCCAGCGGCCGACCGCGTCGAGCACGACCTCGGCGCGTTCGCGATGCGGCACGTGGCCGGTATCGCGAAGCACGTGCAGCGTCGCGCGCATCCGGACGAGCGCCGCGATGCGCGCGGGATGCCGCGTCGAGCCGTATTCGTCCAGGTCGCCGTGCAGCACGAGCGCGGGGCAGCGCACGCGGGACAGATCGTCGTCGAGCGTCCAGCCGGCGAAATCCGGACCGAGCCAGCTGTCGATCCAGGCGGACAGCACCCAGGCGGCCTTGTCGCCGTGATATTTCGCGAGTCGATCGCGCTGTCCCGGCCGTGCGAATGCCTGCTGCGCGTCGCGGATGCCCTGCACGGTGCGGTCTTCGACGAACGCCTGCGATGATTCCGTGATCAGCGCGACGCAGTCTGCGGCATGCGCCGCCGCGCAGCCGGCGGCCATGCCGCCGCCGACGCTGTGGCCAAAGGCGACAAATGCACGAATGTCCAGCTGTTGCCTGACGGACACGAATGCCGCGCGTGCCTCGTCATGGATGAAGTCGCGGCTCAGGCGTCCCGGGTGCGGGTCGGAACGGCCGAAGCCGAGGCGGTCGTAGGCGAGGACATCGCGACCCGTCGCGAGCGCGAGCCGTTCCGGAAAATCGCGCCACAGCTCGACGCAGCCGAGCGAATCGTGAAACAGCACGATGGGCGCGGTCGCCGGAACGGCGTCGCCGGCGCGCCAGCGCTTCGCGAAGAGGCGGCCCCGGCCGGTATCGACGAACTGCTCGGTGACGCGGGCCGCGCGCATGGCCGGCCGGTACGCTCAGGCGTAGTCGTTCTTGAGTTCGACGTACTTCTCGGCCGAGTAGTACAGCCGCTTGATTTCCTCGTCGCTGAGCTTGCGCGCGAATCGCGCCGGATTGCCGAGCCAGAGTTCGCCTTCGCCGACGACCTTGCCCGGCGCGACGACCGCACCGGCGCCGACGAAACCGTGCCGGCGCACGATCGCGCCGTCGAGCACGGTCGCGTGCATGCCGATCAGGCAGGCGTCCTCGATCGTGCAGGCGTGGATCACGGCGGCGTGACCGATCGTGACGTCGTCGCCGATGTGCGTCGCGAAACCGCCCGGCGTATACGGGCCGTCGTGCGTCACGTGGACGATCGCGCCGTCCTGCACATTGGTACGCGCGCCGATGCGGATGCGCTGCACGTCGCCGCGGATCACGGTACAGGGCCAGATCGAACTGTCGGCACCGATTTCGACATCGCCGACGACGACCGCGGCGGGATCGACATACGCGGTGTCGGCGATGACGGGCAGGATGCCGCGATAGGGACGCAAAGCCATGGGAGATAGCGCGCAATGAGGGAGGCGGAAGCGTAGCGCGGCAAGGCGGCCCGGCCAATTGCGACAAAGGTGTCAAACGAGCGTTTACCCGCGGCCAAACCCGACTACTATTGCGCGCATGGACACCGCCGCCCGCCCGCCGTCGCTCAACGCCACGCTCGCCGAACTGCGCGATGCCTGGAATGCCCACCGTCCCGACTATGCCCAGCGCATGGACGATCTCGCCCGGCTGCGGGCGGCGTTCAAGCAGCGGCTCGACGGACTCGTCGATGCGATGAGCGCGGACTTCGGCCGGCGCTCGCGGCACGAGTCGCGGCTGACCGACGGCATGACGGTGCTGCACGAGATCGACCTCGTGCGCAGCAACCTGCGACGCTGGATGCGCCCGCGCGCACGCCAGGTCGACTGGACCTTCCTGCCGGCAGGTGCCGAAATCCGCTGCCAGGCGCTCGGCGTGGTCGGCATCATCGCGCCCTGGAACTATCCGGTGAACCTCGCGCTGATTCCGCTGGTCAGCGCGATCGGCGCCGGCAATCACGTGATGCTGAAACCGTCCGAGTTCACGCCGCGCACGTCGCAGGCGATGGCCGAGCTGCTCGCGGACGTGTTTCCGGCCGACCGCGTCGCGATCGTGCAGGGCGATGCGAATGTCGCCGCCGAATTCGCGGCGCTGCCGTTCGACCATCTGCTGTTCACGGGTTCGACGCCGGTCGGGCGCAAGGTCATGGCCGCCGCCGCACCGAACCTCACGCCGGTTACGCTCGAGCTCGGCGGCAAGTCGCCGGCCATCGTCGCGCCGGGCTATCCGATCGCCACCGCCGCGGCACGCATCGCCGCCGGCAAGCTGCTGAATGCCGGACAGACCTGCATCGCGCCCGACTATGTGCTGCTGCGACGCGAAGACCGCGACCCGTTCATCGCGGCGCTGCGCGACTACGTCACGCGTCACTATCCGAACCTGCGCGAGAACCCCGACTACACGAGCATCATCAACGCGCGGCAATACGCACGCCTGCAGGGACTGACCGACGAGGCGGCGCTGCGCGGCGCGCAGGTGCTGACCCTGCCCGACGCGGCCGCGCACGACATCGACGCACGCGTGTTCGCGCCGACCGTCATCGTCGACGCGCCCGAGGACAGCCGCGTCATGCAGGACGAGATCTTCGGACCGATCCTGCCGATCGTCACGGTGGAATCGGTGGACGCAGCGATCGACTACATCAACGCGCGGCCGCGGCCGCTCGCGCTGTATCACTTCGACCACGATCGCAGCCGCACGCGCCACGTGCTGGAAAGCTGCGTCGCCGGCGGCGTCAGCGTCAACGATTGCATTTACCACAATGCGCAGAGTGAACTCCCGTTCGGCGGCGTCGGGCCGTCGGGCATGGGGCACTATCACGGCCACCACGGCTTCCTGACGTTTTCCAAGCAACTGCCGGTGTTTCGCCAGGCGCGCTGGAGTTCGCTGTCGCTGCTGCGCCCGCCGTACAAGGGTCTCGCCGATTTCGTCACGCGCTTCCTGACGCGCTGAGCCGCCGCGGCATCGGCGGCGTCCGCGCATGAGCGCCAGTGCGTACCGTCTCGACGACCTGACGATCGATCTGCGCCGCCGCCACGTGCGGCGCGGCGACACCCCGCTCGACCTCGTCGGGCTCACGTTCGACGTGTTCGCCTATCTGCTCGCCCAGGGCGACCGCGTCGTCGGCTTCGACGAGCTGATCGCTGCGGTCTGGGC
>CAMLLF010000331.1 GCA_946480705.1 uncultured Lysobacteraceae bacterium
CCGGCACGATCGGCGCGCAGGACGGCGACATCCAGATCAGCCTGCGCGAAGGCCACCGTCCGACCGGAGACTACGTGCGCGCGCTGCGCGAGGAACTGCCGCGACGCTTTCCGGGCGTGACGTTCTCGTTCCTGCCGGCCGACATCGTGACCCAGATCCTGAACTTCGGCGCGCCCGCGCCGATCGACCTGCAGGTGCGCGGTCCTGACGTCGCGGCGAACTACGCGTATGCGGAAAAGCTGCTGCGCGACATCCGCCACGTGCCCGGCGTCGCCGACGCGCGCATCCAGCAGTCGGCCGACAGCCCGGTGTTCCACGTCGACGTCGACCGCACGCGCGCGCAGTACGTCGGCATGACCGAGCGCGACGTGACCAACAGCCTCGTCGTGAATCTCGCCGGATCGAGCCAGGTCGCGCCGACGTTCTGGCTGAATCCGCAGAACGGCGTGCAGTACCCGATCGTCATGCAGACCCCGCAGTACGACATGGACTCGCTGAGCGCGCTGATGAACGTGCCGCTGACTTCGGCCGCGGCGCGCGCGCCGCAGCTGCTCGGCGGCGTCGCGACGCTCGCGCGCGGCACCGCGAGCGCGGTCGTCTCGCAGTACGACATCCAGCCCCTGGTGCAGATCTACGCGACGCCGCAGGGCCGCGACCTCGGCGCCGTCGCCGCCGACATCAACCGCGTGGTCGCCGCGCACGCGGCCGACCTGCCGAAGGGCACGCAGCTGCATCTGCTCGGCCAGGTGCGCACGATGAATTCCGCCTTCTCGGGCCTGTTCTTCGGACTCGCCGGCGCGATCGTGCTGATCTACCTGCTGATCGTCGTGAACTTCCAGTCCTGGAGCGATCCGCTCGTCATCGTCAGCGCCCTGCCCGCGGCGCTCGCCGGCATCGTCTGGATGCTGTTCTCGACGTTCACGACGCTGTCCGTGCCCGCGCTGACCGGCGCGATCATGTGCATGGGTGTCGCGACCGCCAACAGCGTGCTCGTGATCAGCTTCGCGCGCGAACGCCTCGACGCGCTCGGCGATCCGGTCGCCGCCGCACTCGACGCCGGTTTCGTGCGCTTCCGTCCCGTGCTCATGACCGCGCTCGCCATGATCATCGGCATGGCGCCGATGGCGCTGGGCCTCGGCGAAGGCGGCGAGCAGAACGCCCCGCTCGGCCGCGCCGTCGTCGGCGGACTGGTCGCCGCGACCTTCGCCACGCTGGTCTTCGTCCCCGTCGTCTTCAGCATCGTGCATGCGCGCCACGCGCGCCGTGCCGAGCGCGACCCCGCACTTGGAGAACCTCATGTCGTCTGATCCGACCGCGCCGCGCCGCGGACTCAAAGCCACGGGCCTCGCCGCGGCGATCCTCGCGGCGCTCGTCGTCGCCTTCGGCATCGGCACGCGCGCATCCGGCCATGCACGCCTCAAGGAATGGACCGAGGCGCAGGCCGTGCCCAGCGTCAGCGTGGTCTTGCCCGGCACATCCGGCGAAGGCCGCTCGCTCGAACTGCCGGGCCGCATCGAAGCCCATGCGCGCGCGCCGATCCACGCGCGCGTGTCCGGCTATCTCAAATCGTGGAAAGTGGACATCGGCGCACGCGTGAAGGCCGGGCAGCTGCTCGCCGAGATCGAGGCGCCGGACGTGCAGCAGCAGCTTCTGCAGGCGCGCGCCGACCTCGCGAGCAGCGAGGCGAACGCCGCGCTCGCCGAAACCACGGCGCGGCGCTGGCAGTCGATGCTCGGCTCCGATTCGGTGTCGCAGCAGGAAGTCGACGAGAAGAACGGCGACCTCAAGGCCAAGCAGGCGCTGGTCAAGGCGGCGCGCGCGAATGTCGAGCGGCTGCAGGCGACCGAGAATTTCACGCGCATCGTCGCGCCGTTCGACGGCGTGGTCACGGCGCGCGAGACCGACGTCGGCCAGTTGATCAACGGCAGCGGTGCCGGCGCGGAACTGTTCGTCGTCTCGGACGTGTCGCGCCTGCGTGTCTACGTCAATGTGCCGCAAACCCATGCCGCGAGCATTGCCGTCGGCAGCGACGCGACGATCGCCGTGCCCGAACGCGTCGGCGTCACGTATGCCGCGCGCGTCGAGGCGCTGTCGCAAGCCGTCAACGCCGCGACCGGCACGACGCTGATCCAGCTCAGCGTCGACAACGCCGGCGGCGAGCTGCTGCCCGGCGGCTATGCCGACGTGACCTTCGCGCTCGCGCAGAACGCGGCCGCGCTGCGCATTCCGGCCAGCGCGCTGATCTTCGATCAGGGCGGGCTGCGCGTCGCGACCGTCGCCGGCTACAAGGTCGCGTTCAAGGCCGTGACCATCGCGCGCGATCTCGGACGCGCGGTCGAGATCGCGACCGGCCTCGATGCCGCCGACCGCGTCATCGAAACGCCGCCCGACGGCGTCGCCGAAGGCGATCCGGTACGCGTCGTCGACGCTGCCGCGAAGGCAGCGTCCCCCGCAGGAACGAGCGGCCATGCGACGCGCTGACGCACGGATCCGGATTGCCGCGCTCGCGGTGCTGGCCGGCACACTCGGCAGTTGCTCGCTCGCACCGCCGCTGCGGCTGCCCGACGTCGCCGTCGCGCCGGCCTACAAGGAGCAGGCGCCGTGGACGCCGGCGGCACCGGCCGACATGCTGCCGCGCGACGCGTGGTGGCAGGTCTACCGCGATGCGGGGCTCGATCGCCTGCAGCAGTCGCTCGCCGCGGACAGCCCTGACCTGGCCGCAGCGCTCGCGCGCTACGAGCAGGCACGCGCGGCCGGCGACCGGCTGCGTTCCGGCCTGTTTCCGCAGGCATCGCTGTCCGCCGACGCCGCGCGCGCGCGCCAGTCGGAAACGCGGCCGCCGGCCGGCAGCGCAACGCCGCGCTACTTCGAGTCCTACGATCTCGGCATCCAGGCCGGCTACGAACTCGATCTCTGGGGCCGCGTGCGCAACACCGTCGCCGCGGGCGCGCAACGCACGGCGGCGGCGCAGGCCGATCTCGCGTCGGCGCGCCTGAGCCTGCAGGCCGAACTCGCCGACGGCTACATCGTGCTGCGCGGGCTCGACCGGCAGGCGGCGCTGCTCGCCGACACCGTCGCGGCCTACGACAAGGCCGTCGCGCTGACCCGGAAGCGCCGCGACGCGGGCATCGCGTCGGGCCTGGACGTCGCGCGCGCGCAGACCCAGCTCGACGCGGCGCGTTCGCAGGCCGCGCAGAACGCCGCGCGCCGCGCGGTCGCCGAACATGCGATCGCCGTACTCGTCGGCACTTCGCCATCGACGTTCTCGCTCGTGCCGTCGACCGATCCGGTGCACTTGCCGTCGATTCCGCTCGATCTGCCCTCGACGCTGCTGCAGCGCCGTCCCGACATCGCCGCGGCGCAGCGCCGCGTCGCGGCCGCGAATGCGTCGGTCGGCGTCGCGCGCGCGGCGTGGTTTCCGTCGATCGCGCTGGGCGCGGGTTTCGGCTACGAGAGCAACCGGGCCGGCGGCTGGCTCACCGCACCGAACGCCGCGTGGGCGATCGGTCCGAGCCTGCTGCTCGACCTGTTCGACGCAGGCCGGCGCCGCGCGCAGACCGAACAGGCGCAGGCCGTGCTCGACGAAGCCGGCGCGCGCTACCGCGGCACCGTGCTCGGCGCGTTCCAGCAGGTCGAGGACAACCTCGCGCTGCTGCAGCACTACCGCGCCGCGGCGCAGGCCGAGCAGTCGGCGCTCGCCTCGGCGCGGCGCGCGCTCGATTTCGCGACGACGCGCTATCGCGAAGGCGCAGTCAGCTACCTCGAAGTCGTGCAGTCGCAGACCGCCGCGCTGACCGCGCAGCGCGCCGCGCTCGATCTCGACACGCGCCAGCTGCGCGCGAGCGTCGCGCTGATCCGCGCGCTCGGCGGCGGCTGGGACGCGCAGGCGGACGCGGCGGCCGCAGCCGGCGCTCCGGCGCGGGACCGGTCCGCGCTCGCGCGTTCGACCGATGCGGCCAACCGTCAAAACGCGTATTGACGGTTGGCGCACGTCATCAATAACCTGTAATCAGGACTTTGGCGGTTAGCCACATGCGAACCGAAACGCACGTCTTCACAGCCGCGGATCTCGTCGGCGGCGATCTCGCGCTCGATCTCGTCAACACCGCGACGGCGCGCGACAGCGTCCCGCGCGACTGGGTGCCCGACTACGCGGCGCTGCTGCGCTGGGCGCGCACGAGCGGGGTTTTCGCCGCGCGCGATCTCGCGACGCTCGACCGCCTCGCCGCCGCTTCGCCGCACAAGGCACGCGCGGCGCTGGTGCGCATCAAGGCGTTCCGCGAATCGCTGTGCACCGCGCTGTATGCGCTGGTTCGCGGCCGCGAACCGGCCGCGGCCGATCTCGACCGGCTGCAGACGGCCTACGCCGCGGCCGCGGCCGCCGCGCAGCTGCGGCGCCGCGATGGTCGCCTCGTCCGGCGCTGGACCGTCGCCGGTTCGCAGCTCGATCTCGTCCTGCATGTCGCCGCGATGCGCGCGCTCGCGCTGCTCGAACAGGTCGAGCTGTCGCGGCTGCGCGTCTGCGACGGCCACGACTGCGGCTGGGTGTTCGTCGATACCTCCAAGAGCGGGCGCCGCCGCTGGTGCGACATGGCGACCTGCGGCAACACGGCCAAGGCGCAGCGCTTCCAGCGCCGGCAGGCGGCCGCGTGAAACGCACGGCGCTGCTGCTCGCGCTGCCGCTGTCGGCGATCGCCGCGGAGACGCCGCAGCGCTGGGCGCCGGCCGCCCTTGCGAGCGATCAGTACGAGTCCTCGCCGACGTTCTCGCCGGACGGCAGCGAGGTCTATTTCATGCGCAGCACGGCGCAGTTTTCCGACTGGCGCATCCTGCACAGCCGCTGCGTCGACGGCGCCTGGTCTTCACCGCAGTCGCCGGGATTTGCCGCAAAGCCGCCGGCGCTCGACGCCGACCCGTTCGTCAGCGCCGACGGCCGGCGGCTGTATTTCGTCTCGACGCGGCAGAACCGCGACGGCGGCGACCAGCTCGACATCTGGCGCACGACGCGCATCGCCGGCGGCGGCTGGGGCGCACCCGAACGCCTGCCCGAACCGGTGAACTCGGCGGGCTCGGAACTGATGCCGCGCGAGGACGCGAACGGGCGGCTCGTTTTCGGTTCCGACCGACCCGGCGGAAACGGCCAGGGCGACATCTATTTCGCGACGCCGCTCCCGGACGGCCGCTGGCGCGTCGCGGCGCTCATCTACACGATCGAGCAGCCGCCCGCATGTCGCAGGCACCCGGCAGGGCCGCCGGCGCGCTTCCGCGCCCGGACTACGGCGCCATTCGTGCCGG
>CAMLLF010000332.1 GCA_946480705.1 uncultured Lysobacteraceae bacterium
ACGAGCCACAGCTTTCCGCTGATCGAGGTCTCGCGCTACCTGCATTCGTCCTCGGCGCTCGACGTGCTCGTGCAGGCGCTGCTCGACGCGCCGCTGTTCGGCGTGCGCTGGCGCTGGAACGCGACGACGGCGCTCGCGCTGCCGCGCTTCGTCGGCGGACGCAAGGTGCCGCCGCAGCTGCAGCGCATGAAATCCGAAGACCTGCTCGCGACGGTGTTTCCCGATCAGGTCGCGTGCCTGGAGAACATCGTCGGCGAGCGCGAGATCCCCGATCATCCGCTCGTCGCGCAGACGCTGCACGACTGCCTGCACGAAGCCATGGACAGCGAGGGCTGGCTGCGCCTGCTGCGCCGGCTGGAGCAGGGCGCGATCGAAGTCACGGCGCGCGACCTGCCGCTGCCGTCGCCGCTCGCCGCCGAAATCCTCAACGCGCGTCCCTACGCGTTTCTCGACGATGCGCCGCTCGAGGAGCGCCGCACGCAGGCCGTGCAGAGCCGGCTCTATCGCGAGGCCGAGTCCGCCGACGAACTCGGCAAGCTCGACGCCGCGGCGATCGACGCCGTGCGCGACGAAGCCTGGCCGCAGCCGCGCAGCGCCGACGAGATGCATGAGGCGCTGCTCGGCATCGGCGTCGTCACCGACGACGAAGCGCAGGTCAATCCCGGCTGGCACGACTGGCTGATGGCGCTGGCCGCGGACGGCCGCGCGACTCGCATCGCCAACGACGCGGCAGTTCCGTTGTGGGTCGCGACCGAGCAGGTGCCGCTCGTACGCACGCTGTTCGGCGATGCGGCCTGCGTGCCCGACGTCGCGGTACCCGAGGAATTCGCGCAGGTCGAATGGACGCGCGAAACCGCGCTGCGCGAACTGCTGCGCGCGCGCCTGACCAGCCTCGGGCCGACGCCGGCCGCGGCGCTCGCGCAGTCGCTGGGCCTGCCGCGGGCCGACGTCGAACAGGCACTGCTCGCGCTGCAGAGCGAAGGCTATGTGATGCAGGGTCGTTTCAGTCCCGGCGGCACGGTCGACGAATGGTGCGAACGCCATCTGCTCGCGCGCATCCATCGCTACACGCTCAAGCAGCTGCGCCGCGAGATCGAACCGATCGCGCCGCGCGACTTCCAGCGCTTCCTGTTCGACTGGCAGCGCCTCAGCGACGGCGAGCGCGTGCGCGGCCCCGAGGCACTGGCCGGCGTGCTCGCGCT
Source organism: uncultured Lysobacteraceae bacterium (assembly GCA_946480705.1). The sequence continues at coordinate 1,203 of CAMLLF010000332.1, forward strand.
GCTCGAAGGCTTCGAAGCGCCCGCCGTGGCGTGGGAAGCCGATCTGCTGCCGGCGCGCGTGCGCGACTATTCGATCAGCTGGCTCGACGAACTCTGCACCGCCGGCCGCACGGTGTGGACGCGGCTGCGGCCGAGCACCGGCGACGGCGCCGCGCGCGGCAACACTTCGCTGCGCGCCACGCCGATCCTGCTGCTGCCGCGCCGCCATGCGCCCGTGTGGACGCGGCTCGTGCCGCGCACCGACGAGGCACCGGAACTCAGCTCGCGCGCGCAGCGCGTCGCCGACTATCTCGACGCGCACGGCGCGTCGTTCTTCGACGACATCGCCGACGGCGCGCGCCTGCTGCGCACCGAACTCGAAGACGCGCTCGCCGAACTCGTCGTGCGCGGCCGCGCGCACTGCGACAGTTTCGCGGGACTGCGCGCGCTGCTCGTGCCCGCCTCCAAACGCGACGGCGGCGGCTCGCGCCTGCGCCGCCGCAAGCCGGCGCTGTTCGGCATCCAGGACGCGGGCCGCTGGGCGCCGATCCGCGCGCCGCAGCAGCCCGCGCAGGCCGAGGAGATCGAACATGTCGCACGCGCGCTGCTGCGCCGCTACGGCATGATCTGCTGGCGCCTGCTCGAACGCGAAGCCGCGTGGCTGCCGCCGTGGCGCGAACTCGTGCGCGTGTACCAGCGACTCGAAGCGCGCGGCGAAATCCGCGGCGGACGTTTCGTCACCGGTATTCCCGGCGAGCAGTTCGCGCTGCCCGACGCCGTCGCCGCGATGCGCAAGACGCGCCGCGACGAAAAGAAAGACCGATGGATCGCCGTCGCCGCGACCGATCCGGCGAACCTGCTCGGCACGCTGCTGCCGGGCGACAAGGCCGCACGCATCCCCGGCAACCGCGTGCTGTTCCGCGACGGACTGCCGGTCGCCGTGCTCGTGGCCGGCGACGTCGCGTTTCTCGAAACGCTGACCGCAGACGAACAGCAGGCCGCCACGCGGCTGCTGCGCGGACTCGCGCCGGCCGCATCCGACGCCGCGCTGCCGGCGGCCAGGGCGGCTCTGCCATAGGCGAGAACGGCAGCGTCGCGTCTCGAGATTCGCTAAAGAATTCGAAAGCGTGGCCGCCCGCGGTTCTGGCTTCCTTTGCGTGCCCGGATCGCGGGCGCCGACGGAATCGCCGATATGGGAAAGCGCAACCGCACGAGCCGTGTCCGTGGAGTCCGGCCATGAGCGCGAATCGCACGGCGGCCGTCTTCGGCGCCTACGGGTATACCGGTCGTTTCGTCGTCGCCGAACTCGTCCGGCGCGGCTGGTCGCCGATCCTGTGCGGTCGCGACGCGCGGAAGCTCGATGCGTTGGGTCGCGACTATCCGGCGCTGCCGCTGCGCATCGCCCCGGTCGACGATCCGGCCGCGCTCGACCGGGCGCTCGACGGCGCGGTTGCCGTGATCAACTGCGCCGGGCCGTTCCTCGACACGGCGACGCCGGTGATCGAAGCGGCCTTGCGTGCGCGCATCGCGTATCTCGATGTCAGCGCCGAACAGCAGTCGGTGCTCGACACGTTCGAGCGTCACGCGGACGCGGCGCGCGAAGCCGGCATCGTCGTGCTTCCGGGCATGGCGTTCTACGGCGGCCTCGCCGATCTGCTCGCGACCGCGGCGACGGGCGACTGGCCGCAGGTCGAGACCATCGACGTCGCCGTCGCGCTGGACCGCTGGCATCCGACGGCGGGCACGCGGCTGACCGGCCAGCGCAATCACTATCGCCGTCGCGTCGTCTCGGACGGCCGGCTCGCCGATCTTGCGAATCCGCCGCCGCTGCGCGAATGGCAGTTTCCGGCGCCGTTCGGGACGCAGGCCATGGTCGCGTTGCCGTTCTCGGAAACGATCACGATCTCACGGCATCTGCGGGTCCGGGAACTCCACTCGCATCTCAACCGCACCGCGATCGAGGAGGTGCGCAGCGCCGACACACCGGCGCCGGTTGCCGTCGACGCAGCCGGACGATCGGCGCAGCGCTTCGCGATCGAGGTGCGCGTGACGCACGCAGGGCAGGCGCGTCGTGCCGCGGCGACAGGGCAGGACATCTACGCGATCACCGCGCCGCTGGTCGTCGAGGCGCTGGAGCGCATCGCCGACGGACGCGGCCTCGGCACCGGCGCGCTGGCGGCCGGAGAGGCGTTCGATGCGGAGGATTTCCTGACGTCTCTGTCGCCGCGGGTGCTCGAACGCTACTGAGTGCTAGCGCGTGAATTCGACCGGATAGCTCACGCGCTCGCGGCCGTCGCAGTCGACGGTCACCTCGGCCTTGCCCGGCGCAAGACGCGTGGCCGCGAGACCGAGGTTGGCGAAGCCGAAGTCGTCCGGCGTCGCGCGGGCCGCGAGCACGGTGTCGGACTGGCGGATGCTGACGGTCGGCGTGCAGCCCGGTGCGGACGCGACCGGTACGCTGAGCACGATCTGGCCGTCGGCGGGCAGGCGCAGCTTCGGAACGTCGCTGATGCTGCTGCGCATGCGGTCCACGGACAGCAGCGTCGTCGGCACCAGGTCGGGTGCCTGCGGCGACCACTGCCGGCCGAGTCCGATGCCCACGGCCAGCATCACGCTGGCAGCCGCGAGCAGCGGCGCCCACGCAGTGGTGCGCGACGGGCGCGCCGGCAGCGGGACGACCGTCGAGGCCGCCGCGGCCGGCGCGACGGGCGATGACGCCGACGCGGCGACCTCCTGCGGCGCGAGCCCCATCCGCAGCGCGGTGTCGGCGTCGACCAGCTCGGCCAGCTCCGGGCGTTCGATCATGAGGATCTCGAACGCCTCGGCGGCCGCCTCGTCCATGCCGCCGTCGAGGTAGGCACGCAGCAGGTGGTTGTCGAGCGCTGAAATCATTCGGACCTCGGTCTGCCGCTGATAGGGAGCGCAGACGAAGCCGCACCTCGCACCGCGTCGACGCGCGGCTGCATTTTTTCGCGAAGCCGGTCACGCATCCGCGACCGCGCGCGGAACATCACCTTGTCGAACTGGTCGGCCGTGAGCTGCAGCCGCTGCATCAGTTCCGCCTTGTCAGCGCCTTCCATATAGAAGCCCGTCAGCAGGTCGCGGTCGCGCTGCGTCGGCAGCTCGGCCAGGACCTCGTGCGCAAGCCTGTGCAGTTCGCTTTCCTCGCAATGTTCCAGCGGCGTGCGCTGCCTGTCCAGCCACAGCGGTTCCTGTTCCGGCAGCTCGGCCACCGTGATCGGCTGCGCCTTGCGATTGGCCGCATAGACAATGTGGCGCGCGGACTCGTGCATGTAGGCCGCGAGCGCGGAGGGCCGGCGGATGCGACCCTCGCGGATGGCCAGCAGCACGGCGATCAGCACGTCCTGCGTCAGGTCGTTCGTCAGCGCGACGTCGCGCGTCATGCGCAGGATCATCGCGCGCACGCCGGGCAGGCGTGTGACCGCGTCGGATTCCGACAGCGATGCGTCCGGCGATTCCGCTTCGCCCCTGTCGTCAGCAATACCCTCCATCGGACCGCCCCCTGTCGAACCCGTGCCAAGGCACGAATTGCTTGATCGTTCCGGTTGAGCGAGCCCGGTAGTTCGCGACGAGTGGTGCGATGAACGGCTCGCCCGGCGCACCTGTTTCTGGCGCGATCGAGCATAACCAAGCGTGAAACTATTTTCACGTTGCGAATTTGCTACCTGCTTCGCGCGATCGCGAACGCCGCGCAACGCTGCCGCGCGTCGGATGCCGCTCGGCGCGCCGGCATGTCGCTGCGCGTCACGTCAGGCCGATGCAGCCGCCTCTCCACGCCGTCGGCAGATGGGCGAACAGCAGGTTCGGCGCCATGAACCACGCCGGCGCGGGAATCATCAAGCACGCCGCCACACGGCCGCCGAGGAACACCACGCCGATTGCATACGCGAAGCGGAAATTGTGGCTCGCGGCAATCAGCCGGGCGGCGAGCGCGCCGGCCAGCGTGCCGAGCTTGGGCGAGAAACGGCATTGCGAAGTGTTTCGACTCGAACGGATGCAGGGATCGCGCGAAGCTCTCGACGTCGTTCACGTTCACGCCGGGTGGCGGCGAAACAGCGTGGGGCTCAGCGAAATCAGTCCGCCGTTCAC
>CAMLLF010000333.1 GCA_946480705.1 uncultured Lysobacteraceae bacterium
CGCGAACTCGATCTTCTACGGCGAAAAACTGCTGACGACCGGCAATCCCGACGTCGAGCACGACCAGGCGCTGTTCCGCCGCCTCGGGATCCATCCGATGCAGGTCGTCGAGCAGTCCTCGACCGTGCATGCGGACATAGTCGAGGCTGACATTGCCGGCTGCGGCGGTGGCAACTGTGGTGAAAGCCGCCCTGGTGGCGCCTGCTCCGACACCGAACTCGCGGCCTGAGGCCGCGGCGTTCGCCGCCGCGCGCGCCATGCCGCGTCCGGAGCTGCTCGCCCGACTGCACCAGGCCTGCGCGGAACGCGCCGCGTCCGATCTGCTGCGGCGCCTGCGCAGCGTGTCCGAGGCCGACGGCGCCACAGTCGTCGTCGACGGCAGGCGCCTGCTGAATTTCGCGAGCAACGACTATCTCGGCCTCGCCCAGCATCCACGCGTCGCTGAAGCGCTGGTCTCGTCCGCGCGGCGCTGGGGCGTCGGAGCGACTGCGGCGCATCTGCTCGGCGGCCATCGCACGGAACACGAAGCGCTCGAACACAAGCTCGCGCAGTGGACCGGCCGCGAGCGCGCGCTGTTGTTCTCCAGCGGCTATCTCGCGAATCTCGGCGTGCTGACGGCGCTGCTGGCCGACGGCGACCTGTGCCTGGAGGACAAGCTCAATCACGCCTGCCTGATCGACGGCGCGCGCCTGTCGGGCGCGACACTCAAGCGCTACGTGCACGCCGACGTCGCGAGCGCGCAGCGTCAGTTCGACACGCGGCCGCAGTGCGCCGCGCTGCTGGCGACCGACGGCGTGTTCAGCATGGACGGCGACGTCGCGCCGCTGCGCGAACTCGCCGCGCTGTGCCGCGATCAACACGCGCTGTTGCACGTCGACGACGCGCACGGGCTCGGCGTGCTCGGCCCGGACGGCGCCGGCAGCGTGGCCGAAGCCGGACTCGCGACCGGCGACGTGCCGGTGCTCATGGCCACGCTCGGCAAGGCGGTCGGCGTCTGCGGCGCCTTCATCGCGGGCGATGCCGCACTCGTCGAGGGTCTCGTGCAGTTCGCGCGCAGCTACGTCTACACGACGGCGCCGCCGCCGGCGCTCGCGGCGGCGGCATCCGCCGCAGTCGACATCGCGCGCTTCGAATCCTGGCGCCGCGACCGGCTGCGCACGCTGATCGCGCACCTGCGCGCCGGCGCCGCGGCGCGCGGCCTGACCCTGATGCCGTCGCGCACGGCGATCCAGCCCTTGATCGTCGGCGACAGCGCGACGGCACTGCGGCTCTCGCGCGGACTCGAGGCGGCGGGCTTCTACGTTCCGGCGATCCGCCCGCCGACCGTGCCGCCCGGCGCGGCGCGGCTGCGCATCACGCTGACGGCGCTGCATACCGAAGCGCTGGTCGAACGGCTGCTCGACGCGCTCGCGCAGCTGATGCGCGCCGAGTGAAAACCTATACGTTTATTGATTTCACTAATGCACATCGAAACCCAGGGCCACGGCCCCGACATCGTCATGATCCACGGCTGGGCCATGCACGCCGGCATCTTCGCGCCGCTGACGCGCGAGCTCGCGGCTCGGTTCCGGCTGCATCTGGTCGACCTGCCCGGACACGGTCTCAGCGCGCAGCGCGACGAGCCGCTCGATCTCGCCGCCTGCGCGCAGCAGATCGCCGCCGCGGTGCCGCGCGCGCTGTGGCTGGGCTGGTCGCTCGGCGGACAGGTCTGTCTTGAAGCCGCGCGGCTGCAGCCGGCTCGCGTACGCGGGCTCGTGCTCGTCGCGTCGAGTCCGCGCTTCGTCATCGGCGAGGACTGGCCGCAGGGTGTGTCGCCGGAGATTTTCCGCCAGTTCGGCGAGGGCCTGCGCAGCGACTATCACCGTACGATCGAGCGCTTTCTCGCACTGGAAGCCCACGGATCGGAGCGCGCGCAGAGCGAACTGCGCGAACTGCGCGCGCATGTCTTCGATCGCGGCGAGCCGGCACTGCGCGCACTCTGCGACGGCCTGGAAATCCTCGATCGCACCGACCTGCGCGCCGCGCTGCCGGCGCTGACCGTGCCGAGCCTCTGGATCGCGGGCCGCCGCGACAAGCTGATTCCGCCGGCGGCGATGCTATGGGCCGCCGAACGCAGTCCCGGCGGCCGCTATCTCGAACTGTCGGCCGGGCACGCGCCGTTCATCGGCCACGCGACGGCGGTCGCCGACGCGATCGCCGCGTTCGCGACGGAGCTTGCGCCATGACCCCGCCGTTCGACCACGACCAGGGGCGCCGCGCGTTCGGCCGCGCGGCCGCAAGCTACGACGAACACGCCGTGCTGCAGCACGAGGTCGAGGACCGCCTGCTCGAACGCCTCGACTACGTGACCGCAGCGCCGCAGCGCGTGCTCGATCTCGGCTGCGGGCCGGGCCGCGCGAGCAGCCGGCTGCGCAAGCGCTGGCGCAGGGCCGATGTGATCGCGATGGATCTCGCGCTGCCGATGCTGCAGCAGGCGCGCCGCCGGGGCAGCTGGCTGAGGCCGCTCGCGCGCGTCTGCGCCGACGCGCGCCGGCTGCCGCTCGCGGATGCGAGCATCGACGTGCTGTTCTCGAGCCTCTGCATCCAGTGGATCGTCGACCTGCCGGCGCTGTTCGACGAATTCCGCCGCGTGCTGAAGCCCGACGGGTTTATCGCGCTGTCGACGTTCGGTCCGATGACGCTGCACGAACTGCGCGCGGCGTGGGCCGAAGTCGACCGCGCGCCGCACGTGAGCCACTTTCCCGACATCCAGCGCGTCGGCGACGCGCTGCTCGCCGCGGGATTTCGCGATCCCGTGCTCGACGGCGACGATTTCACGCTGACCTATGCCGACACCGGCGCGCTGATGCGCGACCTGAAGGCGATCGGCGCAACGAACGCCGACGCGCAGCGGCGCCGCGGCCTGACCGGCAAGGCCCGGCTGCAGGCCGTCGCCCGCGCCTACGAACCGTTCCGTCGCGACGACGGCCGCCTGCCGGCGACCTACGAAGTGATTTCGGCGCATGCCTGGGGACCCAAGCCCGGACAGCCGCGACGCAGCGGCGGCACGGATATCGCGACGTTTCCGGTCGATCAGCTGAGGGTGAGGAAGAAGACGTGATACGGGAATCGCGAATGGGGAATCGCAGAGGCAGGAGCGCGGCGAGGCCTGCTCCTACGATCCTCCGTTCCCCGTTCCCGATTCCCGCGGGCTCACCGGCGCGAGCAACTACCGGCCGCGCAACGAATCCACGGCATCGTTCAACCCCGCCAGCGTCAGCGGATACATGCGTCCCTGCATGAGTTCGCGCGTGATGCCGATCGACGGCGTCCATTCCCAGCGCGACGACTCGACCGGATTTAGCCAGACCGCACGGCGATAGAGTTCGGTCAGGCGGCTCAGCCAGACCGCGCCGGCCTCGGGATTGTGGTGTTCGATGCTGCCGCCGGGTTCGGTGATCTCGTACGGGCTCATGCTCGCGTCGCCGACGATGACGAGCTTGTAGTCGGCCGCATAGGTGTGCATGAGATCGAGCGTGCGCTGATGCACGTCCCAGCGCCGCGAGTTGTCGCGCCAGAGACGCTCGTAGACGAAATTGTGGAAATAGAAATGCTGCAGGTGCTTGAACTCGCTGCGCGCCGCCGAGAACAGCTCCTCGCAGACGCGCACGTGGTCGTCCATCGAACCGCCGATGTCGAGCAGCAGCAGGACCTTGACCGCGTTGTGACGCTCGGGACGCATTTTCAGGTCGAGCCAGCCGGCATTGCGCGCGGTCGCGCGGATCGTGCCGTCGAGGTCGAGTTCCTGCTCGGCACCCGTGCGCGCGAGGCGGCGCAGCGCGCGCAGTGCGAGCTTGATGTCGCGCGTGCCGAGTTCGCGCGTGTCGTCGAGATTGCGGAACTGGCGTTGCTCCCAGACTTTCACGGCACGGCGCTGGCTCGACTTGCCGCCGATGCGCACGCCTTCGGGGTTGTAGCCGGAATGGCCGAACGGCGAAGTACCGCCGGTGCCGATCCAGCGCGAACCGCCCTGATGCCGTTCCTGCTGTTCGGCCAGGCGCTTCTGCAGCTCATCGAGCAATTTCTGCAAACCGCCCAGCGCTTCGATCGCCGCCTTCTCTTCCGGCGTGAACGCACGGTCGAGTTCGCGGCGCAGCCATTCCTCGGGTATCGCGCCGTAGAGCTGCTGCGCGGCGGCGTCGACACCATTGAAGAACGCACCGAACGCGCGGTCGTAGCGGTCGAACTGGGTTTCGTCCTTGATCAGGCAAATCCGCGCCAGCAGATGGAATTCGTCGAGCGACAGGCGCGAAAAACCGGCGCGCAGCGCGTCGAGCAGCGCCAGCAGTTCGTTGATGCCCGGTTTCAGACCCTGGCTGCGCAGCCAGAGGAAAAAGCGGATCAGCATGCCCGGCAGACCTCCGGCCGGCTTGTGGTACGGACCGGTTCGGGCCGGCCGGCGTCCGGCGGCGCCCCGCCGCCCGACGGGCGTCCTGCTCCGGCTAAACGCTCATGCAACACGGTTGGTGGCATTATTCGACCTTCGGAATCGCGACAGCGGCGGCCAAAATCGCTAGTCTGCGCGACCTTCATGCCGCCGCATCGGCGCCGGCGACGATACTACGTTGCGGAGATTTCCCGTGCAGAAGCTTGCTCTTCCCCTGCTGTTCGCCAGTCTCGTCCTGGCCGCGTGCGGCCCGTCGAACGACGCCGGCAATCAGCCCAGGACGTCGGCCCAGGCGCCGATGCCGACGTCGGTGACCGGCACCGTGTCGCTGAAGGTCCCGGCCCCGATCGGTCCGTCGGCACAGCTCAAGCTCGCGCTGACGAACGTCAGCATGAAGCCCGAAGTCACCGTGGCGCAGAGCACGACCCAGCCGGGCCAGTTGCCGGCGCAGTTCCAGCTGCCGTTCGAGCCCGGCAAGATCGACCAGAATGCGCTGTACGTGCTCAACGTCGAACTGATCGACGGCGAACGCCGCTACGTCGCGCCGCGCCAGTACCCGGTGCTGACGCGCGGCTCGGCGTCCAAGGTCGATGTCGTCATGACGCCCGAGCCGACCGCATCGGAGAAAGTCGAAGCCGAATATGCCGGCCTCGAACGCGCGATCGGCGGAATGAAGCGCTCGCAGGGGTCGAGCGAAGACGAGACCAGCACGACCGCCTGGGACGGCTTCTTCGACAAGTCCGGCCTGCGCTACATCCGCGAGATCGTCGACTTCGGCGACAAGGGCCGCACGAACACCTATTACGCCTACCGCGAAGGCAAGCCGATGGCCGTCGTCGTGGAGCGCGTCCCGGCCATGGC
>CAMLLF010000334.1 GCA_946480705.1 uncultured Lysobacteraceae bacterium
CCGTGCAGGGCCGGATGCAGGAACCACAGGTTGAGAAAGCGGTGCCAGCGCTCGGCGGCGGCGGCATCCGCGAGGGTGTCCGACTGCGGATACATCGGCGCGACATCGAAGGCACTGCCGATTTCGCAATCCGCGCGACGCGCCTTGAGTGCGCGAAAGCCGAGTCCCTGGGCGAGGTTGGCGACGTGCGTCGCGCGCAGGAAGCCTCGCGCATCGCGTCGTCCCGGCGCGTGCACGCCGAGCCAGTAGCCGGTCGACGTGAAGGTCTTCGGTTCGTTGAGGACGATCCAGTGGCGCACGCGATCGCCGAGTGCCGCAGCGACCAGGTCCGCGTAGTCGCCGAAACGCGCGGCGGTATCACGCTGGGTCCAGCCGCCGGCGTCCTCGAGCTCCTGCGGCAGATCCCAGTGATACAGCGTCACCAGCGGACGCAGGCCTGCTTCGAGTACGCAGTCGGTCAGCCGCCGGTAGTAGTCCAGGCCCTTCGCGTTGGGACCGCCGCGGCCACCGGGCTGCACGCGCGGCCAGGCGATCGAATAGCGATAGCTGTCGAGACTCATGGCCTTGACCAGCGCCACGTCCTCGCCGAACCGGTGGTAGCTGTCGCAGGCAAGGTCGCCGTTGTCGCCGCCACGGACCTTGCCCGGCGTGTGCGCAAAGCGGTCCCAGATCGATTCTCCCTTGCCATCGACATTCCAGGCGCCCTCGATCTGGTAGGCGGCGGTTGCCGCACCCCAGAGGAAATCCGCGGGGAAGCGTTCGGGCGGCATTCGATTTTCGTCTTTCGGCATCGTCTCGCTCGTGGTTACTGGGGTTTTGCGCCGGCCGTTGGCGAGGCGACGGGGAATTCGCGCCGCTCCGATGCACCGCCGTCGACGACCGGAATCCGTGGACGCCGAGGGGAGGCGCGCATCAACGGATTCCGGTCATCGCCGGGAACGGGTTGCCGATGGATCGGACGAGCGGCGCGGGGTGTGCTCAGAACCAGAAGCCGAAATTCATCCCGACGGTTCGTGGCGGCAGGTATTGCGAGACGTATTCAAAGCCGCTGGCGACGGCCGTCCTGCCCGCGCTCGTGCGCACCTTCTTGTCTTCGGCGTTGTCGACGTAGAGGTCGAGGTACCAGGTGCCGTTCGGATTGATATAGCGCATGCTCAGATCGGTGCGGGTGTAGCTGGACTGCTTGTCGCCGTCGCCGAGGTTGAACGCGCTGAGCCAGCTCTCGGTCTCGTAGTGGGTACTGATGCGCGGAGTCAGCCGCGCGCCGCTGGAGAAGCGGAAATCGTGCTCGTAGACCAGGGTGAACGCGGCATCGGGGGCGTGTGCGAGTTCGTTGCCCGAGACGTCCAGACAGTTGCCGATGCCCGATTCGGCCGGGCAGGGCGGCAGGCCCTGATAGTCGTTGGAACCGGCATACGGCAGGGTGCCGAGCTTCTTGTGCGGAATCGCCGAGAACACGAACTGCAGGCGGTCGACGTCGGTCAGGCGCGCATTCAGTTCGGATTCGAATCCCCAGACCTTGGTGCTGCCCTTCACGTTCGAGAAGCCGAGTCCGCGGCTGCCGTCGACGAACGTGATCGGCGCGGCAAGCTGGAAGTCCTTGAAATCCTCGTAATAGAACGCGTTGTTCCAGACCACCTGTCCATCGAGGAAGGACGACTTGGCACCGATCTCGAAATTGGTCAGCTCCTCGTGCCGGTACGGCACGCCGCCGTCCTGCAGGCCACCGGACTTGTAGCCCGTCGACACGCTGGCGTAGAGCAAGAAGTCCGCCGCCACGTCGTAGTCCGCGCGCGCCAGCCAGGTCAACTGGCCGTGGTCGTACTGGCCGTCGTTGATGCCGCCGATGCCAAATCCGAAACCGTTCTCGTTGCTCGGAATCGTGCCCGGGGCGATCGGAACCTGCGGAATGTCGGGATTGCCGTAGCCCTGCCAGCCCCAGCCGCGGCCACCGATGTTCTCCTTCGCGTCATCGGTGTAGCGCAGGCCGCCGGTCAGGCGGAATGCATCCGATACGTTCCAGGTGGCCTGGCCGAAGACGGCCTTGGAATCGACGGTCTGCTTGGGCTGGATGAACGAGCCTTGCCAGGCGACCGTGCCCTGCTGGGTGCCATTGAAGATCGGGATATCGAAACGGATCTTGTTCTTCTCGGCGGCGTAGTAGAGCCCGAGGATCCAGTCGACGGTGTTCTCGCCGTTCGAGGTCAGGTTCAGTTCGTGGCTGTGATTGCGATAGACCGAATAGTTGGTGCGGTCCTGCTGGTAGGTCGCGCCGGTCGCGAAACTGGTCGGCACCTGCACGCCGCCGTCCTGATCGAAATCCGCCGATCCTTCGAAGCGGCTGATGCCGGCAATGTAGGACAGCGACAGGTAGTCGCTGAGCTGCCAGTCCATGCGGCTGCGCAAGGTGTTCACCTCGCGATCGAGCGACGGCGCCGTGTCGATGAGCGCGGACCAGAAATCCTGGCCCGCGCGCGGCTTCTGCATCAGGTTCATGCTCGGCGTGCCGGTATCGCGGAAATATTCGTAGGCCACGTTCCAGCTGAACGCGTCGCTCGGCTGGAGCAGGCTGCTGATCCGAATCGCGGTCTGGTTCTGCGCGTTGTACTTGTCGCCGCCGGCGACGAACAGATTGGCATTGATGGGCTGGAACGCGGCCGGATCGCCTCCCGACGCCAGGTAGGCGGCGCGCTGCGACTCGACCGAAGGCAGCAGTGCGCTGGGATTCTGGTATTCGACGTAGCCCTCGTGCTGTTCGTGGGCGAAGGCGACGCGCATCGCCCAGGTATCGCTGATGGGCAGGTTGAAGGCGCCGCGGCCGCCGAGGCGCGCGTAGTTGCCGAAGCCGAACTGCAGATTCCCCGAGCTGTCGCCGATCACGGGCTTCGCCGTCTGCATGTTGACCGCGCCGACCGTCGAGTTGCGACCCCACAGCGTGCCTTGCGGTCCGCGCAGCACCTCGACCGATTCGAGATCGAGCAGCAACGAGGCGGCACCCTCCGCGCGCGGCGTGTAGATGCCGTCGACAAACAGGGCGACCTCCGGATCGGCGTATTCGGTCTTGGCGCTGTCGTTGCCGATGCCGCGCAGGGTCAGCGTGATCACACCGTGGTCGCCCTGGGTGGTCGCGGCAAACCCAGGTACTAGGCTGGTGATGTCCTGCACCGTGATCACGCGTTCCTTGTCCAGCGACTGCGCACTGATCGCGGTGATCGCGACCGGTGTCTTCTGTAGCGGCGTGCTGCGCTTGGTCGCCGTCACCGTGACCAGGTCGAGCGCAGTGGTCTCGGCATCGCCGCCGGCGTCCGGCGCCGACGTCGAACCTGCGCCGGCATCGCCCTGCGCCGCCGCCATGGCCGAACTGGCCGCGAGCACCGCGGCGATAGAACGGTGAAGCAAGGTCTTGCGAACGAACATGGGTGTACCCCTCCCGATGATGACGCCCTCTGAGCCAGTCTCCGAGCGCCTGTGATTACCCGCTGGCGACGCAGAGTGCATACCGATGGCAGCGCTGTCAATCGAAGTTTGATAGCGCTGTCATTCGGTGAAAACCGCTGCTGCAACGCAAAATGACAGCGCAGTCATTCGGGCGTACGGTGCGCGGCTCGGCGTCGACCCGGCGCGCCGTCAGCGCACCGATCGGGAGCTGCAACCATGCCGCGGAGCGTATTGATCGCGGGCGGCGGAACGGCTGGCTGTGCGCCTGCCATCCCGCGAAGACCCTCAATCTGCGGACGGACACCGGGCGGCGTGCGCATCCAACTCGTCGAGTTGCCCGAAATCGGCATTCTCGGCGTCGGCGAGGGCATGTTCCCGTCAATCCGCGGCGCGGTCTTATCCCGTTGCTGCTGCGCCGCCGTCGGTCGAGAATCGGCCATCCACTGCGCAGGACGCATCCGATGAACGACGAGGGACGCCGCATTCATGTGGCGCTGCATGGCGCGAGCGGGCGCATGGGGCAGGCGGTGCTGCGCGCGGCGCGGCAGTGCGACATGGTCATTTCCGCCGCGCTGGTGCGCCCGGGTTCTGCGCTGATCGACGTGCCGTTGCGCCAGATTCTCGGCGAGAGCGTGGGCGAGCTCGAGTTCCGCGCTGCGCTCGATCCCGACGTGACGGTCGACGCGCTCGTCGATTTCAGCGGGCCGCATGCGTTCGATGCGGCGCTTGCGCTGGCGCTCGAACGCCGCGCCGCGTTCGTGAGCGGCACGACCGGCCTTTCGCCGCATCAGCTCGGTGAAATGCATCGCGCATCGGCTGCGATTCCCGTGCTGTGGACGTCCAATTTCAGTCTCGGCGTCGCGCTCATGCGCCGTTTCGCGCGCGTCGCGGCGAGGGTGCTGCCGGACTGGGATTGCGAGATCGTCGAGATGCATCACCGGCGCAAGGCCGACGCGCCGTCGGGCACCGCGCTGACGCTCGGCGAGGCGGTCGCGGAAGGGCGCGGCCTTGCGCTCGATGCGGTCGCCGCGCACGGCCGCTGCGGTCAGACCGGCGCGCGGCCGCCCGGTCAGATCGGTTTCCATGCGCTGCGCGGCGGAGACGTCGTCGGCGAGCATACGGTCATCTTCGCGAGCGACGACGAGCGCATCGAATTCACGCATCGTGCGGCGAACCGCGAGATCTTCGCGCGCGGCGCGCTGCTCGCCGCGCGCTGGCTCGCGGCGGCGAAGCCGGGCCGCTATGACATGGATGACGTGCTCGGCGACTGAAGCGGCGCGACGGCGGTCAGTGACGGCCGCCCGGCGAAAAGATCAGCACGACCAGGCCGAGCAACAGCAGCGCGATTCCGACGAGGATCGCCGCGGCGATGCCGAGCCCCCATGCGGTGCGCGATTCCCGCCGGCGCAGGAAATGCGCGGCGAGCGTGAGCAGCGCAATCCACGGCGCGGTGAGAAAGGCGAGAAACGCCGGCAGCGGATGCAGGCTCGGCAGTACCGACCACATCGCCGCATGGCCGCCGAGCAGGGCAATCAGCCCGATGCCGCCACTCTTGGCCAGCGAGCCTCGGAATGCGTCTTGCGGCGCCTGCGCCGGGTCGGGATTCATACGGTGCGTGCTCCCGATTGCAGCAGGGCGATGGCGCGAGTGTGCACCGATTCCCGAAAAAAAAGCCGCGCAGGCGCGTACCGACCAAGGTCTCGACGACGCGCGACGAGTGGACACATGGTTCGCTGCCGCATAAAATCGCGCCTCGCCTCGATTCCCTTTTCCCGCCCAATCCACGGACTGGTAGCGCCAGCCCGCGGGTTTTCGCGCACCTGAGTTTGGCGGTGCCGGGCC
>CAMLLF010000335.1 GCA_946480705.1 uncultured Lysobacteraceae bacterium
GCTGTGCGAGCGCGGGCCAGCGCGCGACGACGCGTGTGCGTTCCTGCGCGGCGCGGCAGCCGCCGCTGAGGCGGCGGCCGGTACGGGCGTCGATGCGCAGCGACAGGCGCGCGGCGTGCCAGGCCGTGGCTTCGCGCTCGGGCAGGGTCGGCGGAATCGTGCCGGCCAGCACGAGCGCGCTGCGTTTTTCCTGGCAGAGCTGCGGCTGCCCGGGTTCGGGCGCGGTGCCGAGCGGCCAGCAGATATCCAGTTCGGTAACTGTGGAAGGTGGTACTGCCGGCGCGGCGTCCTCGGCGGCGCGCGGCAGGCTGTCGACCGCCTGGAACAGCAGCGGCAGCGCGGTCACGGCGCCGTACTGGCCCGGCACCGGCGTGCCGTCGGGACGGCCGACCCAGACGCCGAGCGTGTAGCGGCGCGTCGTGCCGAGCGCCCAGGCGTCGCGGAATCCGTACGAGGTGCCGGTCTTCCAGGCGAGCCGCGCGCGGCGTCCCGGATCGAACGTGTCGCGGCTCTGGCCCGGGCGCGGATTCGCTTCGAGCACGCTGCGCACGATGTGCGCCGCGCCCGGGCTCAGCAGGCGGCGTTCGACGAGCGCATCGGCGGCGCGCAGGCGCACGTGCGCGGCGAGGCCGCCGCGGTTGAACGCCGCGTAGGCGCCGACGAGGTCTTCGAGCGTCGCACCGGTGCCGCCGAGGATCAGCGCGAGATTCGGGCTCGCGCCGCGCGGCCATTGCAGATTCAGCCCGCCGTTGGCCAGCCGCGCGGCGAAGCGTGCGGCGCCGACGCGATCGAGCAGGTCGACCGCCGGCACGTTCAGCGACAGCCGCAGCGCGTCGGCGGCGCTGACCGGACCGTTGAACGCCTGGTCGAAGTTGCCCGGGCGATAGCCGCCGAAGGACTGCGGCGCGTCGACGAGCAGGCTCTCGGAGTGGATCAGCCCGTCGTCGAGCGCGAGGCCGTAGAGAAGCGGCTTCAGCGTCGAACCCGGCGAGCGCGAGGCGCGCACCATGTCGACGTGGCCGAGCCGCTGCGGATCGGCGAACGCGCCGGAGCCGACGTAGGCCAGTGCTTCGAGGCTGGCGTTGTCGACGAGCAGCAGGGCCGCCGACGTGCGTTCCGGAAGTTTCGCGAGGTAGCCGGCGACGAGCGCTTCCATCGCGGCCTGGCGTTCGCGGTCGATCGTCGAGCGGTTGCCGAGTTCGCGCGGCGACTCGACGCGCAGGCGCTGCGCGAGCAGCGCGGCCTGCAGCGGCGGATCGAGCGTGCGCGCGGTCACGCGCTCGTGCTGCGCATCCTGCACGGTGGCGGCGGTCCAGCGCCCGAGCTCGCGCATGCGCGCGAGCAGCTTGTCGCGATAGCGCTGCGCGAGGTCCGGATGGCGATCGGGACGCAGCCGGCTCGGCGCCTGGGGCAGCACCGCGAGCAGCGCGGCTTCGGCGTGGCTCAGGTTCGCCGCGGATTTGCCGAGAAAAGCCCAGGACGCGGCCTCGACGCCCTGGATCGTGCCGCCGAACGGCGCGTGATTCAGATACAGCGTGAGGATTTCATCCTTGCGCAGATGGGCTTCGAGCTGCAGCGCGCGCAGCACCTGGCGCAGTTTGCCGAGCGCGCTGCGCGAATGCGGATCGATGATGCGCGCGACCTGCATGGTCAGCGTGGAGCCGCCCGATACGGTGCGACCATGACGCACGCGCTGCACGACGGCGCGCGCGAGCGCGAGCGGATTGACGCCGGGATGCATGCGGAACCAGCGGTCCTCGTAGGTCAGCAGCGCGTCGAGGTACAGCGGCGACACCGCGTCGGGCGCCGTCGGATAGCGCCAGATGCCGTCCGCATCGGGAAACGCGCGCAGCGGCGTGCCGTCGCGCGCGAGCACCACGGTGCTCGCGTTGTCCTCGTCGGGCAGCGGGAGCGGGAAGAGGAGGTCGAGCGCGACCGCCGCGACGAGGGTTGCGGCGACGCCGACGACGGTGCGGCGCAGCCAGCGACGCCAGCGGGATGCGGCTCCCGTCGCCAGGCTTGCCTGGCGAGCCTCCGGGGAGTCGGCGGTGGTCTGCGTTGCCACGGAAGTTGCCAGCTACGCGGCGTTTCTTTGTGAAGAATGCGCGGCGTCGCCGGGCTCTGTCGCGGAAACGCCGGTCACGGCTGCACTACCGTCACGCGCGCCGGCACGCTGCGTGCGACGCCGCGGATCTGCGGGCGGTACATGTCCTCGACCGTCGTCGGCGGCACGACGTAGCTGCCTGGCGACACCGCGCGCACGAGGTAGAACACGTGCGCCTTCTGGCCTTGCGCGAGGCTCAGCGCGGCGACGTAGCGGTCGTCGCGGAACTCCTCGTGCTTCACGTCGGCGGCATAGGTGCGTTCGGCGATCTGCACGCCGTCGACGACGACATCGGCCCACTGCTTGGCGTCGGTCAGGTTGAAGTTCTCGATTTCGAGTCCGCCGGGCAGCAGGTCGATCAGCAGGGCGTCGCGCATCGTCTCTTTCGATTCGAGTCTGATGCCGACGATCAGCCCTTCGCCTTCCTTGAGCTCGCCGCCGTCCCACGGCGTGCCGTCGAGCGCGTACCACTGGCGCTGGATGGCGACGACGCTGTCGTCGGCGGCGGGCGGGGCCTTCGGAATGCCGGCAACGTCTTCGCTGACGTAGAGCGGCGCGGTCGCATCGGGCACGACGCGCACGCCGGCGCGCAGTGCGGCGGCGTCGAAGCTGCGGCTCCAGATCGGCGCCGGCGCGATCGCTTCATTTGCGCCGCCCAGGGTCAGCGTACCGCCGACCTTCGTATCGCCGCGCGCGATCAGCGCCTTGCCGAGCCGCGCGATCGCGCTCTGTTCCTGCGTGCTGAGCCAGAGCCGGTTGCCGGTCTTCTTCGCGATCAGTTCGCGGCCGAGCGCGACCACGCTTTCGTCGTACTCGGGCCTGGCGAGATTCGCGCGGTGCGTGAGCGCGACCATGAGTGCTGCGTCGCGCAGGTCGGAACCGTAGTCGCCGAGATAGCGCGGCCGTTCGACGTTCTTCGCGAACGCTTCGTCGAGCGCCTGGCGGCCGCGCGTCGCGTCGCCGGACAGGCTCAGCGCGATGCCCAGGTGCACGAGCGGCAGCGCGGTGATGGATTTCGCGCGCTCGTTGTCGAACAGCGTGCGCAGCGTGCCGAGCGGCGCGCGCTGCACGCGTGCGAGCACATAGGCCGACCAGGCCTGGTCGGCGAAGCGCAGATGATCGGCCTGGTCGAACGCGTAGTAATAGTGGCCGCCCGACAGCAGGTCGTCGTTGATGCGCTTGAGTGCCTTCTGCAGCACGCTGTCGGGCACGGCGAAGCCGGCGTCGCGCGCATCGAGCAGGAACTCGACGATGTAGGGCGTCAGCAGCGTGTCGACGGCGCCTTCGCCGCCCCACATCGAGAAGTGCCCCGACGGCACCTGCATCGCCGAGATGCGGCTGATCGTGTTGTCGATCATGCGCCGGCGCGCGTCGTCGGGCAGCGGTGTGATGCCGAGATGCTTCGCGTTGTCGGCGTCGAGCACGAGCACGCCGTAGCCGCGGCTCGCGGTCTGTTCGATGCAGCCGTAGGGATAGCCGAGCAGGCCGCGCACCGACGTCGCGAACGGCAGCGGCGGCAGCGCGCTGATGCTCAGGCTCGCATTGACCGAATCGGCGATCAGTCCTTCCATCGCGCCGCTGCCGAGACCGAGCGACGTGCCGGGCTGCAGCACCTGCGGCGAGGAGCGGATCACTGCGGGCCAGGCCGGACGCACGGCGATCTCGAATTCGCGGGTGAGCTTGAGTTCGTCCGATTCGGCGGATACGCGGAATTTGCCGACGCCCATGCCTTCGTCGGCCGACAGCGCGAACTGCAGGGTCTTCTTCGCGCCGTCGGCGAGCGCCTGCGTGCGTGCCGCGTCGGCGATGCGCAAGGGGGCATCGGCCTCGACGCGCACGCGGAATACGCGTTCCTTCCCTGAGAAATTGCTGAGATCGAGCGTCAGCGTCGCGCCGTCGCCCGGCGCGAGCACGCGCGGCGTCGATACTTCGGCGACGAGCGGCGCGCGCACGACGGTCTCGGTGTCATTGCCGCCGTAGCGGTCCTCGCCGAATACGAGTCCGGTCACGCGCAGCGTGCCGTTGAAGTCGGGCACGGGCAGCTCGAGCTTCGCATGGCCCTGCGCGTCGAGCTTCACCGCGCCGGAGAACAGGTCGACGGTCTGCACCTTGGCCGTCGGCCGCCGCGCCTGCGGCAGTGCGGACGGCGCCATGTCGCCGCCGTAGCGCAGTTTCGCGAGCGCGCCGTCGAAGCTTTCGATGAGACGTCCGTAGAGATCGTACGCGTCGATGCCGAGGCGGCGCTGGCCGAAGAACCACGCGACCGCATCGGGCCGCACGAAGCGCGTGATGTTGAGGATGCCGACGTCGACGGCCGACACGGTGACATACGCGGTCCTGCCCGCGAGCGCCGGGGCCTTGATCTCGACCGGCAGCGGCTGTTCGGGCTTCGCCTGCGCCGGCGCGCTGATCTCCACGGCGATCTTTCGTTCGGTGCGATCCATGCTCACGTGGGCGGCGCCGACCGCGCGCGCCGGCGTGACCTTGCTTGCGGCGGAACCGCCGCGCAGCACGAGCGCGCTGACATAGACGTCATGCCGCTCCCAGTCGGCCGTGACCGGAATCTCGAACGTCGTCGCGTCCCTGACCGCGATGGGCCGCGTGTAGAGCAGCCTGTCGCTTTCGACGAGCAGCAGTCCCGTGCCCGCCTGCGGCGGGGTCACCGTGACCTTCAGCGTGTCGCCGGCGCGGTAATGCTGCTTGTCGAGCGCGAGCTTGATCTTGTCGGGACGCGCTTCCGTGCCGCGGTTCTCGTCGTCCCAGCTCCAGCCCGCCGTGAACGGATAGCGCAGCGTGAGTCCGGTCGCCGGATCGAGCACTTCCAGGCGGTAGCCGCCCCATTCGACGGGCAGGTCGACCTTGACGGCCTGGCCGGCCGTCGTCGCGAGGTCGCGCGTCTCCACCGTGTCGAAACGGCGCGTGTAGTCGAAGCGCCAGCCGCTGGTCTTGTCGTAGCTCCAGTGGTAATTGCGGTTTTCGCGCACGAGGCTCAGCTTGAGCCCCTGCGCCGCGAGCAGTTCGCCCTTGTCGTTCGCGCGGATCAGCTCGAAGCCGACGCGCGTGTTCGCGCCGGCGCCGTCCTTCGGATCGAACAGCGGACGCACGCCGACCAGCGCGTCGGCCGGCCAGACGGTGCGCTTGAGCGTTCGCGTCACGCTGCGCCCGC
>CAMLLF010000336.1 GCA_946480705.1 uncultured Lysobacteraceae bacterium
TGTCGGCATGACTCACGACGAAGGCGTCGAGCCGGCGCACGCCGAGCGCGCGCAATGCCGGCACGACGACGGCATCGCCGAGGTCGAATCCGGACGGAAACCGCGCGCCGGCATCGTAGAGCAGCGTGTGATGCGCCGTGCGAACCAGCACGCTGAGACCTTGGCCCACGTCGATGACGGTGGCTTCGAAATCGCCGGGGACGGGTCGCGCCGTCGACGGCGCGAGCTGCGGCAGCAGCAGCGGCAGGCCGAGCAGCCGCAGCGGTACGCCGCGCGGCAGCAGCAGCCAGAGCACGCCGAGCGAGGCGAGCACGAACGCGCCGGTCGACGCCTCGGCGAAATGCCACGATGCGAGCGGCCAGCGCGCCTGCCACTGCAGCAATTCCCATTGCGGCGCGAGCAATGCGGCGGCGAGTGCGAGCAGCGGCGCGCCGAGCGCCGGCAGCGGCACGACGAGCAAGGCGCCCGCGAGCGTCACCGGCACGACGACGAAGCTGATCCATGGGACGGCCACGAGATTCGCGATCGGCCCGACCAGCGACGTCTACGCGAACAGCCAGACGCCGAGCGGCAGCAGGCCGACGCTCATCGCGAACTGCGCGGGCGCGAGTTCGCGCCACCACGCCCGCGGCGGTCCGTCGCGCGCGACATGCACGAGCAGCGCGACGCCGACGAACGACAGCCAGAATCCGGCCGAGAGAATCGCGAACGGATCCGCGAAGAGAATCGCGCCGAGCGCGAGCGTCAACGCCTGCGGCGCGCCGAGATTGCGGCGCAGCCCGCGCGCGAGCGCGACGGCGGCCAGCATCAGCAGCGTGCGCTGCGTGGCGACGCCGAATCCGGCCAGCGCCGAGTAGATCGTCGCCGCGGCCAGCGCGAACGGCGCTTCCAGCAGCACGCCCGGTACCGCGAGCACGGCGGAAGGCCACAGCCGCCAGAGGCGGCGCACGCAGAACGCGGTCGCCAACGCGAGCATGCCGACATGGAAGCCTGAGATCGCGACGAGATGGCCGACGCCCGTCGCGCGCAGCACCTGCCAGTGTTCCTCGTCGAAGCCGCGCTGGTCGCCGACGGCGAGCGCGCGCAGCAGGGCCGCGAGACGCGCGTCGCCGATGCGCGCGTCGATCGCGTCGGCGATGCGCTGGCGCCAGGCGTCGACGCAGAAATCATCGACGCGTGTTTCGCGCGGCATGGCCTCGTCGCGCACGTAGCCGGTCGCGACGAGGCCCAGTTGCAGCGCCTGCCGCTCCATGTCGAGCCCGCCCGGGTTGACGGCGCCGCGCGGCCGCTTGAGCCGTGCGCGCAATTGCCATTGCGCGCATGGCCGCAGCGGCGGTGCCGCGCCGTACCAGGCCAGGCGAATGCGACCACGGAACGCGAGCGCCGCGCCGTCCCGGCGCGCATCCAGAACGTAGGCATCGAAGCGCATTGCCTCGCCTCGCCGTTCCGGCAGGCCGATGAGGCGCAATCGAAGATCGAGATCGGCACCTTCGAGCGCGACCGGCAGGCGCTGCCGCAGCGCAAGATCCGAACGCCAGCCGACCCACGCGGCGCCGATCAGCATGAGTGCGAGCCAGCGCGACAGCGGCCAGCGCCACAGCAACGCGGCAGTGAGTACGGCGGCCGCCCAGAGCGGCGCGGGCGGCAGCAGCGGCGCGAGCTGCAGCAGCAGCGCGCCCGCGAGCATCGCCAGCCATGCGGCCGGAGCCAGCGGATGGCGCAGACGATCAGCCGAAAACTGTCGCGCCCAGGCGAGCCCTGCCGCAATCCGTCGCATCGCCAGCCTCCGTGCCGGTGTCGAGGACAGCATCGCGGCCGCGCGCGATCACCGACAGCGGCGAACGCCGCGCGCGCGGATCGGAAAATTCAGAACGAATCGCCGGCAGCGCGGCGACGAGGCAGCGCCTCAGCCCTGCGTCGTCAGCTTTCCGCCGTGCAGTTCGAGCACGCGATCCATGCGCCGCGCGAGCCCGCCGTCGTGTGTCACGAGTATGAAGCTCGTGCCGACTTCGCGATTGAGTTCGAGCATCAGCGCATAGACCTGCGCGGCGTTCTTTTCGTCGAGATTGCCGGTCGGTTCGTCGCCGAGCACGCAGGCCGGCCGCGTGACGAGCGCGCGCGCGACCGCGCAGCGCTGGCGCTCGCCGCCGGACATCTCGCCGGGCTTGTGTTCGAGGCGCTGGCCCAGCCCCACGCGCGCGAGCAGGTCGCTCGCCTCGCGCCGCGCCTGCGCGATCGGGGTGCCGCGGATCAAGAGCGGCATGCAGACGTTTTCGAGCGCGGTGAATTCCGGCAGCAGATGATGGAACTGATAGATGAAGCCGAGCGAGCGGTTGCGCAGCTCGCCGCGCGCGCGGTCCGACAGCGCCGACATGCGCTGGCCGACGACGTCGATCTCGCCGGCGCTCGGCGTGTCGAGTCCGCCGAGGATATGCAGCAGCGTGCTCTTGCCCGAACCCGACGCGCCGACGATGGCCAGCGTCTCGCCGCGCGCGAGCGTGAAGCTCACGTCGGCGAGCACGTCGGTGCGCAGCGCGCCTTCCTGATAGGTCTTGGCCACGTTCGTGGCGCGCAGTACGACTTCAGTCACTGCCGCGTCCTCATTCATAGCGCAACGCCGCTGCGGGCTGCGTGCGCGCCGCCCGCCACGCGGGATAGATCGTCGCAACCAGCGAGAACAGGAACGCGAGCGCGGCGATCATGCCGACGTCGCTCCACTGCATGTCCGACGGCAGGTCGCTGATGTAGTAGACGTCCGACGGCAGCACCGAAATGTCGAGCTTCTTCTCGACGAACTTGACGATGTCTTCGAGATTCAGCGCCAGCAGGACGCCGAGCAGCGTTCCGATCGCGATGCCGATCGCGCCGACGAGAACGCCCTGCACCATGAACACGCCCATGATGCTGCGCGGACTCGCGCCGAGCGTGCGCAGGATCGCGATGTCGGCCTGCTTGTCCTGCACGAGCATGACCAGCGTCGAGACGAGATTGAACGCGGCGACCGCGACGATGAGCGACAGGATCATGAACATCACGCGCTTCTCCATGGCGATCGCCTTGAAGAAGTTCGCGTGGCCCTGCATCCAGTCGCGCACGCGATAGAAGCTGCCGAGTTCCTGCGACAGGCCGCGCGCGACCGTGAATGCGCGGAACAGGTCATCGAGTTTCAGGCGCAGGCCGTCGGGGCCGTCGGTCTGGTAGAGCCGCTGCGCGTCGGCCAGATGCACGATCGCGAGGCCGGCGTCGTATTCCTCCATGCCGACCTCGAAGATGCCGACGACGGTGAAGCGCTTGAGCCGCGGTACGGCGCCGACCGGCGTCGCGCGGATTTCCGGCGCGTAGACGACGACCTGATCGCCGACATCGACACCGAGCTTGTACGACAGCTCGCGTCCGAGCACGATGCCGAAGCCGCCGGCGACGAGGTCGTCGAGCCTGCCGGCCTTCATCTTGCGGTCGACCTCGGACACCTTCGGTTCTTCCTGCGGCAGCACGCCGCGGACGATCGCGCCGCCGACGCGGTCGCCCTGCAGCATGCCCTCGCGTTCGATGAACGGCGCGGCGCCGAGCACATGCGGGTTCGCCTCGGCTTTCTTCTGCGCGCCGGCCCAGTCCTGCATGCTGCCGTCGACGCTGCTGATCGTCGCATGCGAGACCATGCCCAGGATGCGCGTGCGCAGTTCGTTGTCGAAGCCGTTCATGACCGAGATCACGACGATCAGCGCCATGACGCCGACGGCGATGCCGGCCATCGATACGAGCGAAATAAAGGAAATGAAATGATTGCGGCGCTTGGCGCGCGTGTAGCGGAGGCCGATGAACAGCTCTAGCGGTCGGAACATGGCCGGGGGTCGCAATCCTTGGAAACGGTTCAGACCGGAGAATCGGGCGAGAGTGCAATAGGCGCCGCGGGCGCGCAAGGCGCGCCGTCCGCGGTGTTCAGCGCGAGGCCGGCCGCAGCGCTTCCTGGGCCAGCCTGACGCGCAATCGCCGGCGCGTGGCGCCGTCGAGGTTGTCCGGCAGCAGGTACAGCGTGACGCCCTCGCCCGCCTCGCTGCGCAGTCGCACGAGCAGCATGAGGCCGAGCGCGTGCCAGCCGAGCAGTTGCGCGGCAGTCAACGAGCGTGATTCGTCGAGCAGCGTCCAGACGCCTTCGGCATTCCAGCCGACGCGCTGCCAGCGCCGGGGCTGCAGCCGCCCGATCCGATGCAGCGCGACGAACAGCACGACGCCGCTCGCGCCCACCGCGAGCCACGGTGTCTCGCGCAGTCCGCTGAACCAGAGCGCGAGCACGGCCAGCACGGACACTATCCAGGCGATGGCGCGCAGCAGCGCCGAGGGCCGCAGTTCAAATGCGATCGCGGCCGCGGATGTCATCGACGATGGCCTGCCAATCCTCGCGCGGCGCGCGCTCGCGTCCGACCAGCCAGTTCCAGAGATCGGGGTCCTGTACGTCGAGCAGTTCGGCGAAGGCGGTCTGCGTCGACGCGCCGGCAGCCGCATAGCGCGCGTCGAGCCACCAGCCGACGAGTGCATCGAGTTCGCGCGTCCCGCGGCGGCAGCGCCAGCGCAGCCGCGCGACCGTGGCGTCGTTCACGCGGCATCGCCCGGTGCGGCGCGCTCGCGGCGTTTCATCAGCAGCGCCGCGGCGACGCCGATCGTCGCGGCCGGCAGCACGAACACGAGGATCGCGAGCAGCACGCGCAGGTTCGTGATGCTCGGCAGGTTCATGCCGAGTGTGAACAGCAGGCAGGCGATCCAGGCCCAGAGCAGGCTGGTCCAGCCGCGTTCGGCCGGCGGCTGACGCTGCACGACGAGGAAGCCGATCGTCAGCGGCGCGATGCTCAGCGCGAACCAGCTGACCGGCGCGCGTGCGAGGCGCCAGAGGTCGGGACTCAGCTTGAACATCGCCCAGACCGCGACGCCCCCGATGAGCCCCGCGACCAGCGTGTAGCCGATGAAGCGCAGCGGCGAGAACGGCGGCTGCGCGGGCGTGGCGTCGGAGGCCATGTCAGGCGCCCTGGCGCAGAACCATCAGTTTCTTGATCTCGGCGATGGCCTTGGCCGGATTCAGGCCCTTCGGGCAGGTCCGCGCGCAGTTGAGGATGGTGTGGCAGCGGTACAGGCGGAACGGATCCTCGAGATCGTCCAGGCGCGCGCCGGTGTCCTCGTCGCGGCTGTCGATGATCCAGCGATAGGCCTGCAGCAGGATGGCCGGACCGAGATAGCGGTCGCCGTTCCACCAGTAGCTCGGGCACGAGGTC
>CAMLLF010000337.1 GCA_946480705.1 uncultured Lysobacteraceae bacterium
CGCGATCGTCTGCATTGTGCTCGCCGCATTGCTGCGCATACTTTCACTCCGCCACGACCGAGGCCACCCATGAGCGAACTCCAGGCCATCGAGATCAAAGCCTTCGTCCCCGCGCGGGACATCGAGCTGTCGCTGCAGTTCTATATCGATCTCGGTTTCACCGCCGAACGGCTGTCCGACGACATGGCGTTCCTGTACGTCGGCAGGTCGAGCTTTCTGCTGCAGCGCTTCTACGTGCGCGAGCACGCCGAGAACTTCATGATGCATATGCTCGTTCCCGACGTACAAGCCTGGTGGCGCCGCGTCGTCGAGCAGGACATCGCCGCGAAATACGGCGTGCGCGCCCTGCCGCCGGAAGACCGGCCCTGGGGCATCCGCGACTTCTGCCTCGACGATCCGACAAGCGTGCTCTGGCGCATCGGCGAGGAAATCCGGGCGCCGGCAACGTGAGCACGATCGAGCGCGCCATCGAGATCGCCGCACGCGCGCATGCGGGCCAGCGCGACAAGGCCGGCGCGCCGTACATCTTTCATCCGCTGCGCCTGATGCTCGCCGTGCGCGGCGACGAGGAACGCATGGCCGCCGTGCTTCACGACGTCGTCGAGGACACGCCGCTGACCTTCGACGATCTGCTGCGCGAAGGCTTTTCCGAACCGGTCGTCGACGCCCTGCGCGCGTTGACCAAGCACGACGGCGAATCCCGCATCGACGCCGCGCATCGCGCCGCGGCGAATCCGATCGCGCGCGCCGTGAAACTCGCGGACGTCGCCGACAACATGGACCTGAGCCGGATACCGTCGCCGACGGAAAAGGATCATGCGCGGCTGCGCGAGTACGAGCAGGTTCGGGCGATATTGCTCGCATCCGTGCAATGAACGCCTCGTTGCCGCTGCGGTCCGAGGCTGAACCCGAACTCATCGCGACGCCATGACCGGCATTCCGTCAGAGACACCGGAGCGTCAGCAGGCTGCGCCACCGCGGCGCCGACGCCGGCGCGCGCTGATCGCACTGTCCGTCGTGATCCTGCTCGGCCTCGGCATCCCCGAACACGCGGTCGTCCCGGTGCGCAACGCCGGCCCGCGCGACTGGAACGCGCAGTCGTTCTGGTACGCGCCGTGGGGCGTTTCCGGCGTGCACAAGGGCATCGACATCTTCGCGCCGAAGGGCCGCGACGTCGTATCGGCGACTTACGGCATCGTGCTGTTCCGCGGGCAGCTCGCGCTCGGCGGCAACGTGATCGTGGTACTCGGTCCGCGCTGGCGGCTGCACTACTATGCGCATCTCGACACCGCTGAAGCCGGCGCGTTCTCGCTGCTCGCGCCCGGCACGACGCTCGGCACGGTCGGCGACAGCGGCAACGCCGCGGGCAAGCCGCCGCATCTGCATTACACCGTGCTGTCGCTGCTGCCGCTGCCGTGGCGCGCGACGACGCAGACGCAAGGATGGAAACGCATGTTCTTTCTCGATCCGGGCGGCATCGTGAATCCGCGCGGGGCGCAGCGATGAGGCGCGCGATCGCCGCGACGGCGCTGTTCGCTGCGGGCATCGGCGTCGCTCTCGCCGGGCGCCCGGTGCGCGAATCGCTTGCGAGCGTCGCGGTGCGCGCGCAGCGCATCGTCGTTGCCGAGGTCGTCGCGGTCGACGACTTCGACGAAGGCGGCGAACGCATACTCGATGTCGAAGCCGTGCCCGAGCAGTTGATGGCAGGACCGGCTCTCGAATCCGGCGACGAGGAAACCCTGCTCTGCCGCTACACCGAACAGCGCGTGCAGCGCCGCGGCGACGCCGTGCTGTCGCCGCTCGTCAGCGGCTCCGGCGAAGAATTCCGGGCGCGCCGCGGCGACCGCGTGATCCTGCTGATTTCGATGACGCCCGAAGCCGAAACCGCGGCGCCTGCCGCCGAGGCATCGGCATCCGGGGAACCCGACGACGTCGACGCGCCGATCGAATCGCCACCCGCCGCGCCGGTCTGCCGCCTGCTGCGCATCGAATCGCTGCAGAGCCGCATCGCGATCCTGCGCCACCTGCGGCACGCCGCCGAGGCACAACAACAGCGTCCGTAGGTTGGCGGTGAGCCCGACGGGCGAACCCCGAACCTGCGCTACGACCCTTTCCGCGTCATCGCACCCTCGCGCTCATCGCAACGTTGCGACCACACGTCGCAAAGCCGAGTTCATCCGCGCGCCCTCACTGACGATCTGTGCGCGCCTTCGCGGCAGCCGGCGGGCGCGTGACGCTAGGGTTGCGCCCCGCTGCCGCGCTGCCGGCCGATTCAAGGAAAGAACATGCCCGCTCTCCGTTTCGCGGCCCGCGTCGCCGCGGCTGCCGCGTTGCTCGCCGCCCCGTCGGCCCAGGCGTTCGATACGATCTGGCGCAACGGCTTCGACCGTCCGGCCAACTATGCCTCGCCGCTCGGCACGAATCTCGACGGCGTCGTCGACTATTCGACGAGCTACAACTTCGTCGACGTGATGAAGCAGTCGCGGACCTGGATCACCGCCAACACCACGGGCGGCGGCATCTTCGACACGGAGGACGCGGCCTGCCTCGATCTCGACGCCGACGGCTACGTGCGCTCGCTGACGCCGCAGACCGGCAATCCGGGCTGCACGTCGCCGAACTACACTGCCGCGTCGACGCTGTTCTTCTTCGGCGAATTGGCCGGCCACTATCCGAGCGGCCGCTACGTCGTGACCTACGACGGTGCGGGCGACATCAGCTATCACTTCGCCGCGACGAAGAATGTCGCGCTGTCGACGCCGGGACGCGACGTGCTCGACGTGAATGCGGCCAACGGCGGCTGGATGATGCGGCTGAATGCGATCGCGCCCGGCAACCATCCGCGCAATATCCACGTGTGGATGCCGGGCTTCGACGAGCACTCGGGCCCGTCGCAGCTGTTCCATCCGGATTTCCTCGCGCTGATCCGGCGCAACAAGGTGCTGCGCTTCATGGACTGGATGGGGACCAACAACTCCACGCAGCAGACCTTCGCCGCGCGCCCGCGGATCGACGACGTGCGCTGGACCGACGGCAACATGCCGCTGGAAATCATGGTCGAACTCGCCAATCGCACCGACGCGAATCCGTGGTTCACGATGCCGCACCGCGCCGACGACGACTACATGACGCAGTTCGCGCTGGCCGTGAGGCGGCTGCTGCGGCCCGACCTCGAGGTCTACGTCGAATATTCCAACGAAGTCTGGAATGGCCAGTTCCAGCAGGGCGCCTACGTCGAGGAACAGGGCACCGCGGCCTACGGCAACCAGGGCTCGGGTTTCGATCGTCGCCTGAACTGGCACGGCCAGCGCACGGCGCAGATGTGCGGTCTCTGGAAGGCCGCGTTCGGCACGCAGGCGTCGCGCGTGACCTGCGTGCTCGGCGCGCAGGCGGCGAACGACTACACGCAGACGCAGGCCGCCGACTGCCCGCTGTGGGTCGCGGGACGTCCCTGCCATGCGCACGGCATAAGCACCGTGGCGATCGCGCCCTACTTCGGCGGCTATCTCGGCTCGCCGGCGCACGAGTCGACCGTGCAGGGCTGGAACGCGACGACGCTGTTCGCCGAAATCAACTCGGGCGGCCAGGTGACCGGCGGCCCGGCCGGCGGCAGCCTTGCCGAAGTGCAGCCGTGGATAACGCGGCATCGCACGGCGGCGACCGCGCGGTCGCTGCACCTGGTCACCTACGAAGGCGGCCAGCATCTCGCCGGCGTGCTCGGCGTCGAGAACAACACGGCGATCGCGACGCTGTTCAACAACGTCAACCGCGACGCGCGCATGGGCACCGCGTATACCGATCACCTGAATTTCTGGAAGACCGCCGGCGGCGAGTTGTTCATGCATTTCACCGCGTCGAGCGGCTACGGCAAATTCGGCAGCTGGGGTGCGGTAGAGCACCTCGACGACATAAACACGCCCAAGCAGCAGGCGCTCATGAACTTCATCGGGGCGAATCCCTGCTGGTGGAGCGGCTGCACGGACTGAGCACGGCCCGGCCTCGTGTCCGGTGCCGCGGCGCCGGCACGTCCTCTGCATCGGCACTGCGGAGAGAGGCTGAGCCGGTGCGGCGGCCGGAACGGACGATCCGCAGCCGCTGCCCGACTCCCGGCGTGCAGCGACCGCGAGGCGATCGTCCGTCCTTTCCGCACCGACCCAGCCTCTCTCCGAAGCGCAACCACAAGGACGACGAAAGGTTCCGGATCCCCTCACGGGCGTGACAAAAAAAAAGCTGGCATTTTTTGTCACGCAGGGAATCGGGATCACGCAGGGAACCGGGAGGGAGCGGGGAACCGGCAAGGCGCGCACGCTGCGGCGGTCCGCTATCGTTCGAAAGGCTTCCGATGCTGCGCGAGCGGCCGACTGACCGCGTAGGGCACGACAAGCACGGCGCATTGCGCCATCGCCGGATCGCGAGACGCCGTCACCGACCGCGAGGCGAACCGGACACGGCGCACTGCCCTTCGGTTATTGCGCCCACTGCGAGACGGCAGGCGCAGGAGCGACACGTGTCCGCATCAATGCGCAAAGCGCGCCGCTTTTGCTTCTACGATTCCCGATTCCCCGCCCCTCAATACACCCTGCTGAACTGCAGCTTCGTCGTGTCGTAGCCGAGGGCGCGGGCGCGGTCGACGAGGGCTTCGCGCTGCGCAGCGTCGATGTTCTGACGGCGCGTGAGTACCCAGAGGTATTTGCGGTCCTTGCCACCGACGATGCTCCATTGATAGTCGTCGTCGAGCGCCACGATGCGGTACTCGGCCTGCGTGAACGGCAGCCAGCGCAGGCCCTTCGGCATGAAGGTCACATCGAGCAGACCCGGCTGGCGCGGATCGTCGACCTCGGCCTTGCCAACAGCGGAATCGCTCGTGCCGTTCTCGCGCAGGCAGCGGTTGAGCACCTCGACCGAACCGTCGGCCTGCGGCGTGTAGGTCGCCGAGACCTCGCGATGGCACTGCTTCTGGAATCGGTTCGGCAACCGCGCCTGCTCGTACCACGTGCCGGCATAACGCTGCAGGTCGACCGTCGGCACCGTGGGCACGTCCGCATCGCCGGGCACGGCCGGCGCGAAGCCGGCCATGGCGAGTGCGGCGATCCCGGCGATGCGGGTCAACAGCGATGGCATCTGCATGGCCCGGTCCTCAGGCGACGTTGCGCAGCGCGAGGCGGCGCGTCGCGTCGCCGGCGCGCTGGATCGCCTGCACATGGCGCTTCAGCGCGGCGCGCACGCGCATGTCCGGATAGTTCGCGAACAGCGCT
>CAMLLF010000338.1 GCA_946480705.1 uncultured Lysobacteraceae bacterium
TGTCTTCAATCATGTTGATGCGTTGCCGGAAGGCCTCGCCGCCCGGCAGCGCGCGCAGGTACCAGGCAATGTGCTTGCGCGCACTGCGCACGCCGCGTGCTGCACCGGCCGTTCTTGCGGTCGTTGTCGCGACCGAAGGTTCGACGTATCGCAAGCCCGGCGCGCTGATTCTGCTGCCGCAACAGGGGGTCCGCATCGGCTGGCTGTCGGGCGGCTGCCTCGAAGCGGAACTCGAGCACGCGGCGGCGCGAGTGGCCGCCGACGGCAGGGCGCATCACCTGCGACTCGACACACGCAGCGACGACGACCTCGTGTTCGGTTCGTCGTCGGGGTGTCGTGGTGTCGTTGAACTGATGCTGCTGCCGCTCGACGAATCCGCGCCACTGCTCGCGGCGCTGCGCAGCCTCGAACGGGCACAGGCGCTTGCGCTCGACCTCGGCACCGACGGCAGCGGCGTCGCCGACGACGGCACGCAGCGATGGGAGTGGCGGGCGACGGCACGCGCGACGGACAGGCGATGGTCGCTGCGTCTGATCGCACCGAAGCGTCTGCTGCTGCTGGGTGCCGGTCCCGAGTCGCGGCCGCTGCTGCGCCTCGCGCACCTGCTCGGCTGGAGCGTCGAGGCCGTCGAGACACGCGCGCGCTGGTTCGATGCGCTCGCCGCAGCCGACGCCCTCCACGCGAATGTCGAAGCGCTCGCGCTGCCGCGCACGCGGTTCGACGCGGCGGTCGTCATGAGCCACCACTATTCGCGCGACCGGGACTTCCTGAATTATTGCGCCGACAGCGCGATTTCGTGGGTCGGCCTGCTCGGCCCGATCGCGCGGCGCGACGCGTTGCTCGCCGAACTCGATGCACCGGCGCGCGAGCGCCTGCTGCCGCGCCTGCACGCGCCGGTCGGACTGCGCCTCGGCGGCGAAGGTCCGGAAGCGATCGCGCTGTCGATCGCTGCGGCCCTGCAGCGCGACGTCACGTGATACTGGACGCCGACCGAACGGCACTGCGGCACGGCGTCGTCGTGCTCGCGGCCGGCGCGTCGCGCCGGCTCGGGCGACCGAAGCAGCTCGTCGAGATCGACGGCGAAACCTTGCTGCATCGCACGGTGCGGCTCGCGCTGACGACTCGGCCGGCCGATCTCGTCGTTGTCGTCAGCCACGCGGCGGACGCATCGGCCGGCGCCGTTTCGGATCTTTCGGTGCGCTGCGTCGAAGCCGCTGCCGCCGATGCCGGCATGGGCATCTCGCTGCAATGCGGCTTCGACGCGCTCGCCGACGTCGATGCGGTACTCGTGCTCGTCTGCGACCAACCGGCGCTGGATGCCTCACATCTCGCAACCCTGCTTGCACGCTGGTGCGACCGGCCGCAGCATGCGGTCGCAAGCGGCTACGCGGGCACGTTCGGCGTTCCGGCCATAGTGCCGCGCGCCTGGCTGCGGACGGTGCGGCTTGCCGGCGACCAGGGCGCACGCGCGGTGTTGCGCACGCGCGCGGACGAGGTGCAGGTGGTCGCGAACGAAGCGCTCGCGGCCGATATCGACTGCCCGGCCGACCTGCCCGCCGGCGCGCCGCGGCGCTGAGCGCAGTGTTTCCGCAGCGTGCACGATTTTTCCTCATGGCGGAAACAGTGGATGTCTTCGTCCCGGTGTGGAAATTTGGCATTTCGCGCCGCGCAGCAGTCGATTCGGCGCAAAATCCTGCGCTGCCGTGCCCAAAGTCATACGACCTTTGTCCTATTCATCGGCCTGGGAGGCCCACGGATAATGCCGGCTAACCGATCGGTCAGTAGTTACCTGTGGTCCCGACCCTCCTGGCATCCGCGTATGAGAATTCCGAGAGATCGGCGCTGACGCGGATCCTGGTCGAAGCCGAAGTCCTGTTTGCGGAACGCGGATTCGACGGGGTGTCGATCAACGAGGTGGCGCTGGCAGCCGGTGTCTGCAAAGCGAATGTGTTCCATCATTTCGCGACCAAGCAGGATTTGTACGAGCGCGTGCTCACGCAAGCCTGCGATGCCTTCGGCAGGTCGCTCGATGCGCTGGAACTGAAGGAGCGGGATCTGGCAGGACGCGTGCGTCGGCTGGTGGAATGGCACAACGCCTTTCTCTATCAGCGGCCGCACGGAACACGCCTGATCTTGCGCGAGTTGACGGGATCGCCGACGGCGCTCGAACGCAGTCCGGTATTTCCGCTGATTCAGCGCAATTTCGATCGCGTCGTCGGCTTGCTGTCGGAGGTGTCGGACAAGTTGCGCGAGGGCATCAGCCCGGCTCTGGTGGCCAAAGTGGTGCTTTCGCTCAACCTGTTCGGATTTCAGACCGAACGCCTCAACGAAAAGTTGACAGTGGCTGGATCGCTCGCAACGCGACCGGAACTGCAGCGGCAATGGCTCGATCTGCTGCTGCACGGTATCGAAGCGCGCGACTAGCCGACACAGACAACGCGGCAAAGGACGGCCGCCACAGGACTCCCTGGCCCGACCGTCCACGCTCCTCCCTGCCCTCCGTTGCCTGGTGGACGGGCCAGGGAAATTCGCTACACGCAGTACATCAGGCAAATTTGAAATTCGGACTTGAAGACGCAACGCGCATCCCCAAGTCCCGTTTCGACCCGGGTTCCCCGCCTGCCCGGTACCGGCTGACTCCCTCCTCCCCCCCCCGATCACCGGTACCGGGCCAGGCACCTTGATAGGCCGAAGCGAACCTTCGCGGCGAAGCTTCGGTGCCCGGGTGCTATCTCCACGACCCCACCGAACGATTGCATGCAATCGTTCGGCCGCCCCTTGACTCAAGGGGGCTCCCGTAAAGCAGAAGCAAAGCGCTCGCGGACCGGCGGGCTTTTTTTCGTGCGCGAAAAACACGTGCACAAAAAAAGCCCGGCGTCAGCCGGGCTCGGAAGGGGCGACCCTGGGTCGCGGAGTGACGCTTAGAAGCTCAGGCGCGGGCCGACGAGGAAGGACTTGTCGTTCTCGGCAACGCGGGCTTCGGCGACGAGGCCGAAGTTGTCGGTGAACTTGTACTGGCCGGACACGCCGAGCGAGCCGTTGCCGTCGGTGTGGTCGAGTTTCTCGTAGCCGACCCACGCGGCGCCTTCGAATTTCGGCGACAGTGCGGAGCGCACGCCGACGCGGGCGCCGACGCCGTCGTTGTCGAGTGTCGTGTTCTTGATGTAGGCGACGTCGGTGAACAGATCGGTCTTCTCGCCGACCGGCGTGTGATAGCCGATGCCGAGATACCAGGACTTCAGATCGTCGAGAAGCGGCGTGTCGACGTTGATCTGGCTCCAGCCGGCGATCACATTGAAATTCTCGCCGAGTTCGCCGGAGCCACGGACGGCGACGCCGTCGCTGTTGTCGAAATCGTCGGGGTTGACGTGCACGTAGTCCGCTTCTACCCAGGAGTAGCTGAGATCCGCGGCCTGCGAAGCGAACGGCAGGGCCAGCAGCGAAGCAAGCATGAGGGCGGTACGTTTCATCGGGGTCTTCCTAGTTGCTTTCCAGACGGCTTCATCGCCGTGGCGAGCAAACTATGGTGCGGTGCGATGAAACCAACCCATGACTTCTGGCCGAATTTACGGCGGATTCATGAGGCTGAATCGTGTATTGAAATCTAGAGCGAACCTTCAAAGCCGAACTGCCGCCATGCCTCGTAGACGACGACGGCGACGGCGTTCGACAGATTCAGGCTGCGATTGCCGGGCCGCATCGGCAGACGCAGGCACTGCTGCGACGGCAATGCATCGAGAAACGCCTGCGGCAGACCGCGCGTTTCCGAGCCGAACACGATCGCGTCGCCGTGCGCGAATGCGATGTCGTGAGGACGCTGCGTGCCGCGCGTGGACAGCGCGAAGACGCGTGCCGGTGCAACCGCAGCGAGGAAGGCATCGAAATCCTCATGCACGTTCAGATCGGCGAATTCGTGATAGTCGAGCCCTGCGCGACGCAGCCGCGCATCGTCGATGTCGAAGCCCAGGGGGCGGATCAGATGCAGACTCGCGCCGCTGTTGGCGCAGAGCCTGATCACGTTGCCGGTGTTCGGCGGAATCTCGGGCTGATGCAGGACGACATGTAGCATCGCGCGATTATGGCCGCGGGGCGCGTCCGCTGCACGCTGACAGTTTTCGCAACGCCGTCGCGTCCTCGGAGGCAAGCGGCCGACAACGCGGCCGGAAGCGGAAACCTCCGATGCGAAACATCCTGCTGGTGCTTGCCCTTGCGCTGGCCGCTCCGACGCTGCCTGCCGCCGACGATGCGGCGGTCCAGCGGCGCGGCCGCGAACTCCTGTTCCAGTCCGGCTGCCACGACTGCCACACGCCCGGCTTCGCGATGAACGGCGGCAAGGCCGACGAATCGGTCTGGCTGATCGGCGACCAGCTCGGCTGGAACGGCCCGTGGGGCACGACGTATCCGACGAATCTGCGCCTGCGCCTCGCGACGATGAGCCGCGACGAGTGGCGCGCCTACGCGCGCGTCATGAAATCGCGCCCGCCGATGCCGTTCTGGGTGCTCAACCAGATGAGCGACACCGATCTCGATGCGATCTGGCAGGTCGTGCAGACGCTCGGCAAGGCCGGCGCACCGGCCCCCGCGGCGCTGCCGCCCGGCGTCGAGCCGCAAGGACCGGCGGTGCGGTTTCCGTCGCCGCCGGTGGGCGTCGCGGCGCAGTAGCAGGAAAGAGTCGAGAGGAGTAAGAAAAGAGCGCGGTACCGCGTTTTACTCTTTTCTCACTCCTCAGCGTTCCTCGCATCACCACGGCAACTCCGCACCGTCCTCGCTCGCGATGAACCGCCCCGCATCGTCCGTGCCGAGCGCGAGGATGCGATCGAGCAGCAGCGTCGCCGCCGTGTCGACGGCGAGCGGGGCGCCGGCGCCGCCCATGTCGGTCTGTACCCAGCCCGGATGCAGGCTCGCGACGACGATGCCCTGCGGCGTCAGTTCCGCTGCAAGCAGGCGCGTGGCCATGTTCAGCGCGGCCTTGCTCATCGCGTAGCTCGGTGTCCGGAAGGTGTCGGTCTGCGCGAGCGAGGCCATCACCGTCGAGACGTTCGCGACGCGCGCGGACTCCGCCTGGGTCAACAGCGCCGTGCAGGCCTGGGTCAGCAGCAGCGCGCCGGCGGCGTTGACGGTGAAGCTCTCGATCAGCGATTTCGCGGCGACGCTTCCGTAGCGTTCGCCAGACACGAGTACGCCCGCGTTGTTGACGAGCAGATCGACACGGTCGGTGACGATGCCGGCTTCCGCGACGAAGG
>CAMLLF010000339.1 GCA_946480705.1 uncultured Lysobacteraceae bacterium
AGACCTACAGCGCATTCGTGCAGGGTTTCATGCCGACGCTCGCACGGCCCGACGTCGACGTGCTCGAAGGACTGACGACGGCGATCATCGTCGACCAGCAGCGGCTCGGCGTCGATCCGCGCTCGACCGTCGGTACGGCGACCGACGCGAATGCGCTGCTGCGCATCCTGTTCAGCCGGCTCGGCAAGCCCTACGTCGGACCGCCGAGCGCATTCGCGTTCAACGTGCCGTCGGTCAAGGCGGCCGGCGCGATCACGGTCGAGCGCGGTGCGAAGACCAAGACGGTGCGGGAAACCTTCACGCGCCTGGGCGGCATGTGCACGCGCTGCGAGGGACGCGGCTCGGTCTCCGACGTCGACCTGACCCAGCTCTACGACGACGGCAAGTCGCTCAACGAAGGCGCGATCACGATTCCGGGCTACAGCATGGAAGGCTGGTACGGGCGCATCTTCCGCGGCTGCGGCTTCTTCGATCCGGACAAGCCGATCCGAAAATTCAGTAAAAAGGAACTCGACGCGCTTTTGTACAAGGAACCGACCAAGATCAAGGTCGACGGCATCAACCTGACCTACTCCGGCCTGATTCCGACGATCCAGAAATCGTTCCTGGCCAAGGACATCGACGCGCTGCAGCCGCACATCCGCGCGTTCGTGGAACGCGCGATGACGTTCACGACCTGCCCCGAGTGCGACGGCACGCGCCTCGCCGGGACGGCACGCGCCGCGAAGATCAAGGGCATCAACATCGCCGACGCCTGCGCGATGCAGATCAGCGACCTCGCCGACTGGGTGCGCAAGCTCGACGCACCGACCGTCGCCCCGCTGCTGGCCGCGCTGCGGCACACGCTCGAATCCTTCGTCGAGATCGGTCTGGGCTATCTCTCGCTCGCGCGGCCCTCGGGCACGCTGTCGGGCGGCGAGGCGCAGCGCACGAAGATGATCCGCCATCTCGGCTCGGCGCTGACCGACGTGACCTACGTGTTCGACGAACCCACGATCGGCCTGCATCCGCACGATATCCAGCGCATGAACGAACTGCTGCTGCGGCTGCGCGACAAGGGCAACACCGTCCTCGTGGTCGAACACAAGCCCGAGGCGATCGCGATCGCCGACCACGTCGTCGACCTCGGTCCCGGCGCCGGCAGCGCCGGCGGCACGATCTGCTTCGAGGGCACGCTGGACGGACTGCGCGCGAGCGGCACCGTCACCGGCCGCCATCTCGACGACCGCGCCGCGCTCAAGAAGACCGTACGCAAACCCAAGGACAAGCTTCCGGTCCGCGGCGCAACGACGAACAATCTGCGCAATGTGGACATCGACATTCCGCTCGGCGTGCTCGTCGTCGTCACCGGCGTGGCCGGCTCCGGCAAGAGTTCGCTGATCCACGGATCGATGCCGGCCGACGCCGGCGTCGTCGCCGTCGACCAGGCAGCGATCCGCGGCTCGCGCCGCAGCAACCCGGCGACGTATACCGGACTGCTCGATCCGATCCGCAACGCGTTCGCGAAAGCCAACGGCGTGAAGCCCGCGCTGTTCAGCGCGAACTCCGAGGGCGCCTGCCCGACCTGCAACGGCGCCGGCGTGATCTACACCGATCTCGCAATGATGGCCGGCGTCGCGACGACCTGCGAGGACTGCGAAGGCCGGCGCTTCCAGGCGTCGGTGCTCGAATACACCCTCGGCGGCCGCAACATCAGCGAGGTGCTGTCGATGTCGGTCGCCGAGGCCGCGGCGTTCTTCGACAGCGGCAAGGCGAAGACGCCGGCGGCGGCAGCGATCCTGCAGCGGCTCGCCGACGTGGGCCTCGGCTATCTGAGCCTCGGCCAGCCGCTGACGACATTGTCGGGCGGCGAGCGCCAGCGCCTGAAGCTGGCCACGCACATGGCCGACAAGGGCGGCATCTACGTGCTCGACGAACCGACGACCGGACTGCATCTCGCCGACGTCGAACAACTGCTCGCGCTGCTCGACCGGCTCGTCGACGCGGGCAAGTCGGTCATCGTCATCGAGCACCATCAGGCGGTCATGGCGCATGCGGACTGGATCATCGACCTCGGTCCGGGCGCAGGGCACGACGGCGGACGCGTCGTGTTCGAGGGCACGCCGGCCGAACTCGTGAAGAAAAAGGCCACGCTGACGGGCAAGCATCTGGCGGCCTACGTCCGCAGTTGAAGGCGGGTTCGCGGTCAGTGTCCGGCCGGCAGGTCCAGGCGGGCGCGCAGTGCATCGGCCCGTCGAACAAGCCCTGCGCTACGCTGCTGCGCCGCGATCAGGTCGTCCTGCGGCAGCTCGCGCAGCAGCCGCAGGGCTTCGGTCCGATCGCGATCGGCGAGCAGTTCGGCGAGTTCGACGCGCGCAATCGCACCTTCGGCAAGATCCGCAGGCATCAGCGTCACCGACTCGCGCAGCAGCGCCTCGGCTTTCACCGCGCCGCCGGGACTGCCGGAGCGGATCAGCCAGCTGGCGTAGGCTGCCGCAAATGTCGCGTATTCGCTGGTACCCGGCCCACAGCCGATCCGCGCGATTTCCGTCGCGCGCGCATGCAGCGCCGTGATCTTTGCCGGATCGGCCCGCATCTGCTCGTACAGCAGCGCCTGCTCGTGCGCGGACACCGCAAAGTTCCGGTGAGGGCGGTCACCGTGGATGGCCTGGAAAAGTTTCTCCGACTCGAGCAGGCGTCGCTCGGCTTCCGCGAAGTCGCCGAGCTGACGCGCAATCATGCCCAGATCCTGCAGCGTGAAGGCGACATGCCAGGATTGCTTGCCGTATAGCCTGGTCTGCGCGGTGAGCAGCGACTGCTGCAGCGACTTCGCTTCCTGGGGGCGCCCCAGCGCCAGCACGACCTCGGCGCGCTGGCGCCGGAGCAGATAGCTGTCGGCTCGCTCGCCGCCATAGGTTGCAAGGATCAGCGCTTCGGCTTCGAGCAGATTCTTTTCGACTTTCTTCAGCCGTTCCGGCGTCCATGCGCTGCAGCGCGAGCCGACGCGCACGGCCGTGATGAAACCCGGTACCACATGTCGCTCGCGCAGCTCGTCGGTAATCGCATCCAGGCGCGCACAGCTCTCGGCCTCTGCGTGCCGGGCGAGTGCGCGCAAGCGGTAAGCCTGCGCATACCACGACACCTCGACGCCTTTTCCCGCCTGCTCGAACAGCGCAATCGAGCGGTCCGCCATCTCGACTGCCTCGTCGAACCGCAGGACGAAAAACAGGATTCCGGTAGCGCGCTGCATCTGCTGGGCGAGCGCCATCGTGTCGGACTCCTGCAATTGTTCACGCAGGCGGACCGACTGCACGATCAAGTCCGCGGCGTTGTCGAGGTCGTCCAGCGACGCGTAGACCTCGGCCAGCGTTCCGATGACCTTGGCTTTGGTCAGCGGATCCTGCAACTGCTGATCGAACTGCGCGCGCGCCTGGGCCAGAACTTCGTCGATATCGATCTGCCGGCGACGCGTCACCGACTGCGCGGGGGGATCGAACGATCCGACCGACGCTGCGCGCGTCAGGATCGTCGTCAGGAATTGCGTGACGCTTTCGGCGCGACGCGCTTCCGCGACCGCGCGATCGCGCTCCACCGCCGTGCGCAGCGACTGGCGCTGCAGCAGCCAGGTGAAGACCAACAGGCCCGACAGCACGAGCGCCGCGGCGCCGAGCGGACGCCAGTGGCGTCTGACGTAGCGCGCGACCCGGTAGACGCGGCCGACAGTGCGCGCATGCACGGGGTCTCTCGCCATATGGCGCCGGATGTCGTCGGCGAGGTGCTCGACCGACTTGTAGCGCTGCGAAGGCTCTTTCTGCAGCGCATGCAGCACGATCGCGTCGAGATCACCGCGCAGATGCCGCGAAAGGGACTTTGCACCGTGGAGTCCCCAGGCGCGCGCGGCCTCGTCGCCTGCGCCGAGGACCACCGCGCTCGGCAGCGTCGGCGGCTGTTCGCAGACGAGACGTTCGATTTCGGCGGCGCTCCGGTCCCTGAGGTCGAACACCGGTTGTCCGCAGAGCAGTTCGTAGAGCAGCGTTCCGAGCTGGTACACGTCGCAGGCGACCGCGGTGCTCGACCCGCGCACCTGCTCCGGCGCGGCGTTGCGCGGCGAAAAAAAACGGTGCTGCGCGGCGGTGCGTTCGACATCGAAGCCTCCGGCCACGGGGAGCGACTTGGCGATGCCGAAGTCGATCAGCCTGGGCAGGCCGTTCGCATCGACGAGCACGTTCGCCGCCTTGATGTCGCGATGCAGGACGAGGTTGCCGTGCGCGTACTGCACGGCTTCGCAGACGCCGAGAAACAGCTGCAGCCGCTGCGCCGGCGACAGCTGCCGCGAACGGCAATACGCGTCGATGGTC
Source organism: uncultured Lysobacteraceae bacterium (assembly GCA_946480705.1). Next base: position 4,338 of record CAMLLF010000339.1, read on the forward strand.
TGTCCCTGCACGTACTCCATGACGTAGTACGGCTCGCCCTGGCCGGTGATGCCGGCGTCGAACAGCCGCGCGATGCCGGGATGATCGAACGCGGCGAGAATCTCGCGCTCGCGCTCGAACCGCCAGACCATCTCGGCGTTCAGGGAACTCGAAGGCAGGATCTTGATCGCCACCTGATGCCGCACGAGACCGTCGACGCGCTCGCCCTGGTAGACCACGCCCATGCCGCCGCGGCCGATTTCCGCGACGACGCGATAGGCACCGAGGCGCGAGCCGATCGCGCTCGGCAGCGCGAGCTGTGCGAGCGAGACGAAAATGTCGGCGGTGCGGGCGTTCCCGCGCGCGTCGGCGCTGAGCAGGTCGGCGAGCGCGTCGGCGAGGGCGGGATCTTCGCTGCGCAGCGAGTCGATGAGCCGCGTGGTTGCCGCCGGATCCAGATCGAGCGCGGAGTTGAACAGACTGCGCAGGCGTTGCCACTGCGGCGTGGACAGAGTCGTGCTCATTTCGCACGACTCGGCACGAATGCGCTGCCGGCGAACTTCACCTGGCAGCTCGTCATGGGGCTCGACATTCCCGATACCTGAAGATTTGATGGACCTCGACGCGAACACTAGCCCGCCGCCGGGCATCGACATCGCCGACGCCTGCGTGCGGCGAGAGCCAGCGCCGGAAGCTTACGACGCGCAGGGCCAGAAATGCGGCATCCACGTGCGCGGCGAACCGACGACCGGACTGCATCTCGCCGACGTCGAACAGCGGCTCGCCCTGCTCGGCCGGCTCGTCGACGCGGGCAAGGCGGCCGTCGTCATCGAGCACCCTCAGGCCGTCATTGCACATGCGGACTGGATTATCGATCCGGAACGGGCGCAGGGCATGACGGCGGACGCGCCGTGTTCGAGGGCA
>CAMLLF010000340.1 GCA_946480705.1 uncultured Lysobacteraceae bacterium
AGGTCGTCGAGCACGGTGTAGGCCGCCGGCACGACGACGAGGCTCAGCAGCGTCGAGGTGATCAGGCCGCCGATCACGGCGATCGCCATGGGCGCGCGGAACGACGCGTCGGCGCCGAAGCCCAGCGCGATCGGCAGCATGCCTGCGCCCATCGCGAGCGTCGTCATGATGACCGGGCGGGCGCGCTTGCGGCAGGCGTCGACGAGCGCGTCGTGCTGGGTCATGCCCTGGTCCTGTTCCGCGATCACCGCGTAGTCGACGAGCAGGATCGAGTTCTTCGTCGCAATGCCGATCAGCATGAGGAGGCCGATCAGCGCCGGCAGCGACAGGAAGTTGTTCGTCAGCAGCAGCAGGCCGAACGCGCCGCCGGCGCACAGCGGCACCGCGATCAGGATGGTCAGCGGCTGCAGGGCGTTGTTGAACAGCAGCAGCAGCACGGCGTAGACGCAGAAAATGCCGGTGCCCATCGCGACGAGGAAGCCGACGAACAGTTCGACGAAGATTTCCGCATCGCCGGTGTTGAGCATCTTCACGCCGGGCGGCAGCTGCTTCAGCGACGGCAGCTGTTCGATTTCGGTCATGACTTCGCCGAGCGGACGGCCGTTCAGTTCCATGTTGAACGTGATGTTGCGCTGGCGGCCGTAGCGGTCGAGCTGCGCCGGGCCGCTGTCGAGCCGGATGTTCGCGACCGAGGTCAGCGGCACCGGGCCGTCGCGGCCGGGTACGCGCAGCAGCGAAATGACCGCGGGGCTGTCCAGATCCTGCTCGGCGATGCGCACGCGGATCGGAATCTGCCGCTCGGGCAGATTGAGCTTGGCGAGGCGCTGGCGGAAATCGCCGGCGGTCGCGATGCGCGCGGCCTCGGCGATGTCCGCAGTCGCGACACCGAGATCGGCGGCGCGCAGCGGATCGGGCGTGATCACGACTTCGGGCCGCAGCAGCGAGGCGGTCGAGGTCACGCTGCCGAGTCCCTTGAGGTTGCGCAAGTCGCGTTCGAGCGCCTGACTCGCCTGCATCAAGAGCCGCGGGTCGTCGCCGGCGAGCACGAGCTGCAGCAGCTCGCCGGGTTCGCTGCTGATGAAGCTCACGCGCACGCCGGGCAGATCCTTGAGCCGTTCGCGCACTTCGCGTTCGAGGACTTTCTGGTGTCGGTCGCGCGTGCCGGGCTTGCCCCAGTCCAGCGTCAGCGTCGCCTTGCGCACGTCGCCGACGAGCGACTGGTTCGGATCGCCGAGATCGAGCACGCCGCCGATCGCGGTGTAGACGCGCTTGAGTTCGGGCAGGTCGGCCAGGGCCTTGCGGGCCTGCTCGGCAACGTCGCGCGTTTCCGCGAGGCTCGCACCCGGCGGCAGTTCGAGACTCAGATTGCTGCGGCCGAGATCGGCCGGCGGGATGAAGGTCGCCGGAATCAGCGGCACGATCGCGAGCGAGCCGATGAACAGCGCGAACGCGAGCCACAATGTGCGCGTGCGATGCGCGAGCGCACTCTCGACGAGGCGCAGGTACCAGCGCATCAGCGGGCCTTCCTTCTCCTCGTGTGGCTGCGGCTTCAGCAGATAGGCCGCCATCATCGGCGTCAGCAGGCGCGCGACGAGCAGCGAGAACAGCACGGCCGTGGCCGCGGTCCAGCCGAATTCGCGAAAGAACTTGCCCGGGATGCCCGGCATGAACGCGACCGGCACGAACACCGCGGCGAGTGTCAGCGAGGTCGCGATGACCGCGAGGCCGATCTCGTCGGCCGCATCGGTCGCGGCTTCCTGCGGCGACTTGCCGAGCCCGAGATGCCGCACGATGTTCTCCACCTCGACGATCGCGTCGTCGACGAGAATGCCGACGACGACCGCGAGCGCGAGCAGCGTGATCATGTTCAGGCTGAAGCCGAACCAGTGCATGACGGCGAACGTCGGGATGATCGACAGCGGCAGCGCGAGCGCGGAGATCCAGGTCGCGCGCCAGTCGCGCAGGAACAGCCAGACCACGAGCACTGCGAGCAGCGAGCCTTCCCAGAGCATGGTCATCGACGATTCGTACGAGCCTTCGGCTTCCTCGACGGTCGAGCTGACTTCGGCAAAGCGCAGGTTCGGATACGTGCGGCCGAGTTCCTCGACCTTCGCGCGCACGGCGCGTCCCGTGCCGACCTCGCTCGATCCGCGCGTGCGCGTGATCGCGAAGCCGACCGCGGGCTTCCCGTCGAGCAGCGCGAGCTGACGCTGCTCGGCCGCGGCGTCGCGGATGTCGGCGAGCGCGGAGAGCTTGACCTGACGGCCGTCGGGCAGCGTGATCGGCATGTCGCGCAGTTGCGCGACCGCATCGACGGTGCCGACCGTGCGCACGATCTGTTCCTTGCCGCCCCAGTTCGCCTTGCCGCCGGGCATCTCGACCTGGATGCGCGCGAGCTGCTGCGATACGGCGCCCGCCGTGATGCCGTGCCCTTCGAGCGCGCCGGGCTTCAGATCGATGCGCACTTCGCGCTCGACGCCGCCGGTGCGCTTGACCTGACCGACGCCGGGTACGCTGAACAGCGCCTTGGTCACCGTGTCGTCGACGAACCAGCTGAGCTCATCGGGCGCGAGCGTGTCCGATTCCACGGTGAAGCTCAGCATCGTGCCGCCGACGACATTGATCTTCGCGACGACCGGTTCCTCGATGTCCTGCGGCAGGTCGGTGCGGATGCGCGTGATCGCATCGCGCACTTCGTCGAGCGCCTCGTCGAGATCGCGGCCGAGTTCGAATTCGATGCGCGTGTTCGACACGCCTTCGTTGACGGTCGAGACGAGCTTGTCGATGTCGGCGAGGCTCGCGACCGCGTCCTCGACCTTGCGCGTGATCTCGGTTTCCATCTGGCTCGGCGCGGCGCCGGGGAGGGTCACCGTGACCATGACCATCGGCAGCGAGATGTCCGGAAAGCGCGAGACGGCGAGGCTGCGGAAGCCGGCGACGCCGGCCGCGCAGAGCAGGATGAACAGCAGGATGGCCGGCAACGGCCGGCGGATCGCCCAGGCGGAGACGTTGATGCTCATGGCGTCGCCGTCCCGGCGACCACGCGCACGCGGTCGCCTTCACTGAGGAAACCCGCGCCGCGTGCGACGACCGGGTCGGTCGCGGTCAGGCCCGACACGACTTCGATCTGCTCGCCGTCGACGCGGCCGATCTCGATGCGCTGACGCGTGACGCGCTGCTCGCTGCCGACGCGGAATACATAGCTGTGGCCGTCGCGCTGCACGACGGCGGCGAGCGGCAGCAGCAGCGCGGCGCTTTCGCCGAGCAGCAGATCGCCCTGCGCGAACATGCCGGCGCGCAGATTGCCGGGTTCGGCGAGCGTCGCGTAGACCACGCCGGTGCGGCTCGCCGTGTCGAGGCTCGCGGCGACGCGGCGCACGCGGGCCTCGGCCTTGCTGCCGTCGGGACCGCTGATCTGCACGACCGTGCCTTCCTGCACGCGCACGAGTTCGGCTTCGGGCAGGTTGCCGCGCCATTCGAGCTGGCCGTGGCGGATCAGACGCAGCAGCTCGCCGCCCGAGGAAACGACCTGGCCCGGCTGCACGTCGCGGCGCGAGATCACGCCGTCGTCGGGCGCGCGCAGCTCGGCGAAACTCAGGCGCAGCGCGACCGCTTCGCGCTGTGCGCGCGCCGAGTTCAGCCGCGCCTCGGCCTGTGTCGCCGCACCCCACATTTCATCCGCATCGCGCGCGCTGATCAGGCCCTTGTCGCGCAGCGCGGCCATGCGTTCGTTGTTGCGCTTCGCGACCGCGAGCGCGGCTTGCGCCTCGGCGACGGCCGCATCGGCCTGGCGCTGTTCGCTGCGCAGCGTGCGCGTGTCGAGCCGCAGCAGCACCTGGTCCTTGCGGACGGTTTCGCCGACATCCACGAGGACTTCGGCGACGCGCACGCCGGACAGTTCGACACCGAGCAGCATTTCTTCCTGAGCGGCGACGCTGCCCGAGGCGGTCAGGCGGCGCTGCAGCGGCCGCGACTGCGGTGTGACGAGGTTGACGGAGAGGCTGGCGCCGGCGTCGGGCGCAGCGGCGGCTGCGGCAGACGGTTGTTCCGAGCTGCAGCCGGCGAGCAGCAGCGCGGCCACGCAGGGCGCGAGAACGATGCGCAACGGGAATCGCAAGGTCATGACGGTGACTCGTAGGGGAAAAATGGAACGTCGCCGCAGGCGTCGAACGAGGGCGGCGCGGATCGACCGGCGCGCGAACACGCGCGCTCGCGGTCAGGCGGCGAACTGGAGGCGGGCGAGTTCGGCATAGAGTCCTCCCTGACGCAGCAGTTCGTCGTGCGTGCCCTGGGCGACGATGCGGCCGGCGTCGAGCACGACGATGCGGTCGACCTGCTGCACGGTTGCGAGGCGATGCGCGATCACGAGCGTCGTGCGCCCGCGCATCAGCCGTTCGAGCGCATGCTGCACAGCGGCTTCGGATTGCGAATCGAGATTGCTGGTCGCCTCGTCGAGCAGCAGGATCGGGGCATCCTTGAGCAGCGCGCGCGCGATCGCGATGCGCTGCTGCTGGCCGCCGGACAGCCGCACGCCGCGTTCGCCGAGGTGCGTCGCGTAGCCGTCGGCCTGCGCGGCGATGAAATCGTGCGCCTCGGCGGCGCGCGCCGCGGCGATCACCTCGTCCTCGCCGGCGTCTGCGCGGCCGAAGCGGATGTTGTCGAGCGCGCTCGCGCCGAAGATGACGGTGTCCTGCGGCACGAGCGCGATCGCACCGCGCAGGTCGGGCAGCGCGAGCGCGCGCAGATCCTGTCCGTCGATGCGCACGCTGCCCGACTGCGGGTCGTAGAAGCGCAGCAACAACTGGAAAACCGTACTTTTGCCCGCGCCGGACGGTCCGACCAGGGCGACGGTCTCGCCGGGGCGCACGTGCAGCGTGAAGTCGTGCAGCGCCGGCGCTTCGGGGCGCGACGGGTAGCGGAATTCGACGGCGTCGAACGCGATCGCGCCGCGCACGGGCTGCGGCAGCGCCGCGGGCGCGGCCGGCGAGGCGATCGTCGAGGACGTGGACAGCAGTTCGTTGATGCGTTCGAGCGCGCCGGCGGCGCGCTGCACCTCGCCCCAGACCTCGCTGAGCGCGCCGACGGAACCGCCGGCGATCACCGCATAGAGCACGAACTGGCCGAGCACGCCGGCCTTGAGCTCGCCGGCGAGTACCGCGTTCGCCCCGGCCCAGAGCACGAGCACGATGGCGCCGAACACGAGCAGGATCGCCAGCGTCGTGACCGCC
>CAMLLF010000341.1 GCA_946480705.1 uncultured Lysobacteraceae bacterium
ACGACAAAGGCATCCTGCCGATGCTCATCGACATGGTCCGCAACGAGAAGCGGCCGACCGTTCTGCGCGTCGCCATCGAGGCGCTTGAGCGAGTTGACGCCGTTGAACTGCGCCGTCACCACCTGGGCCATGTCGATGCGTTCGCCGTTGAGTTCGTTCGAGACCGCCTGCACGCGCGAACCGCGCATGCCGATGCAGGCGCCGATCGGATCCGTGCGCGTGTCGGTCGCGAGCACCGCGATCTTCGCGCGGTCGCCCGGATCGCGCGCGCAGGCCTTGATCTGCACGAGGCCCTGGCCGACTTCCGGCACTTCGAGCTTGAACAGCTCCATCATGAATTCGGGCGCCGTACGCGACACGAACAGCTGCGGACCGCGCGCTTCGGCGCGCACGTCGTAGAGATAGCCGCGCACGCGGTCGCCGGTGCGCACGGTTTCGCGCGGAATCGTCTTGTCGCGCGCGATGTAGGCTTCGGCATTGCCGCCGAGGTCGAGGTAGACCGCGCCGCGCTCGACGCGCTTGACCACGCCCGTGATGAGCTCGCCGATGCGGTCGCGGAACGCGTCGACCACCTGGGCACGCTCGGCTTCGCGTACGCGCTGCACGATGACCTGCTTGGCCGCCTGCGCCGCGATGCGGCCGAATTCCGGGTTCTCGATCTGTTCCTCGACGAAATCGCCGATGCCGCTGCCGGGCTTCTCGTCCTCGGCGTCCATCAGGCGGATCATGCGCTCGGGCGATTCCATGACGATGTCGTCGGGAACGACTTCCCAGCGCCGGAAGGTCTCGTAGTCGCCGTTGTGGCGATTGATCGACACGCGGATCGCGACGTCCTGATCGACGTAGCGCTTCTTCGCCGCCGAGGCCAGCGCGGCCTCCATCGCGTCGAAGATGACCGCCTTGTCGACGCCCTTCTCGTTGGCGACCGCGTCGACTACCAGCAACAATTCTTTGCTCATCGCTCGTCACTCCAGCCGGCGTCGTCGACCCCGGCACTGATCATTATTTTGGCTTGCGTTTCGTCGCGCCGGGCTTGGCGGCACCGGGCTTCGCCGGCGGCCCGGCTTTGCCCGAAGGCTTTTCGGGCAGCAGGCCGAGCGCGGCATAGTCGGGAACGATGCGTGCTTTCTGTACGTTGTCGTGCGCGACGACGATCTCGATGCCGTCCTGTTCGATCGTGATGCGGTCGCCGTCGACGCCGCGGATCTCGCCCTGCAGACGGCGCCGGCCTTCGACCGGCAGGTTCAGGGAAATCTTGGCTTTCTCGCCGATGAAGCGCGCGAACTGCGCCGGCGTGAACAGCGGTCGGTCGAGACCCGGCGACGACACTTCGAGCGTATAGCGCCCGCTGATCGGATCGTTCACGTCGAGCTGCGCCGAAAGTTCGCGGCTCACCGCTTCGCAGTCGTCGATGGTGATGGGTCGTTCGAGATGGTCGATATAGATGCGCAGCAGACTATTGCCGCGGCTGGGCGCGTACTCGATGCCGAGGCATTCGAGGCCCAGGTCGGCAACTACGGGTTTGATCAACTGGATGAGTTCGTCGTCTTTCACGCTGCATTCTGCACAAACAAAAAATGGGCACTAAGGCCCATTCCATAGTCCGCCGTTGTCTTGCTTCCCAACATCGGCAACGCGCGCATCCTGCGCTGTTTACCGGAATGCGGCGATCGCAGCTCGTTCGATCGCCATCCCGGCTCTAGCAAAAAGGCCACACGAGGTGGCCTTTCGCTTTCGATCCTGGTAGCGGGGGCAGGATTTGAACCTGCGACCTTCGGGTTATGAGCCCGACGAGCTGCCAGACTGCTCCACCCCGCATCAGAGAAACGGAAGTTTACGGATCGATGAACGATTCCGCAAGCCCTTTTGAATCGAAAGGATTACTTCGCGATGCCCAGAGCCGTCGCGCACCACGCGTACAGCGGACCCCAATGGAGGCCGAGCACGAGCAATGCAAGGGCGTTGACCGAAATCACCGCGCGCATCGGCGCGTCGGCGGGCTTGTCGATCGCCGCGGCGCCTTCTTCCGGATCGTCGAAATACATGACCTTGACGACGCGCAGGTAGTAGTAGATGCCGACGATCGCGAACACGGCGCCGGAGATCGCGAGCCACAGCGTGCCCGGCACGGCGACGGCCTTCAGCACGAGCAGCTTGCCGTAGAACCCGAACAGCGGCGGCACGCCGGCGAGCGAGAACATCGTCAGCGCCATCAGGAACGCGTACCACGGAGCGCGCTGGCCGAGTCCCTTGTAGTCGGCGATTTCCTCGGCCTCGAAGCCTGCACGCGACAGCAGCAGGATGATGCCGAAGGCGACGGTCGCTGTCAGCGCGTAGCTGATCGCGTAGAACATGGCGGCGGCGTACCCCTCGGGCTGGCCGTTGATCAGGCCGAGGAACAGGAAGCCGACGTGCGAGATCGTCGAGTACGCAAGCATGCGTTTGAGATTGCTCTGCATGATCGCGGCGATGTTGCCGATCGCCAGCGAGGCGACCGCGAGCAGCGCGAGCATGAGCTGCCAGTAACCGCCGACGCCGTCGAGTCCCGATTCGAGCAGCCGGTAGGCCATGCCGAACGCAGCGAGTTTCGGTGCCGAGCCGATGAACACGGTGACCGCGGTCGGTGCGCCCTGATAGACGTCGGGCAGCCACATGTGGAACGGCGCCGCGCCGAACTTGAACGCGATGCCGACGACGACGAACACGACGCCGTGAGGTCGAGCGAGCCGGTCGCGCCGTAGATCATCGACATGCCGTAGAGCAGCATGCCCGAGGCCAGCGCGCCGAGCACGAAGTACTTGATCGCGGCCTCCGACGACAGCTTCGAGTCGCGGTTCATGCCGACCAGCGCGTACTGCGACAGCGCCAGCAGCTCGAGGCCGAGGTACACCATCAGCAGGTTGCCCGCCGACACCAGCAGCATCATGCCGAGCACCGCGAACAGGCAGAGCACGTAGTACTCGCCGACGAACAGGCCGCGGTCGCGCAGATAGGGGCGCGCATAGACGAACACGAGCGCCGACGTCAGCAGCACGAAGACCTTGAGCACGCTCGCGATGCCGTCGCGCACGAACATGCCGCCGAACGCGGTCGGCTCGCCGTAGTGCTGCAGCACGAGCCAGCCGGTCACGGCCAGCGCGGCGATCGACAGGTAGTGCGTGACGCTGCGCTGCGCGGGCTTGAGGAACAGGTCGAGCAGCAGCAGCGCGCAGATTGCGATCGTCAGGAACGATTCGGGCAGCAGGGTCAGGATGTCGTTCAGGCTAATCATGGTCGGTCCTTCACGCGCCCTTGCTGATGACGATGTGCTTCACGAGCTCGGCAATCGGCGCATCCATGAGGTTGCCGAGCGGCTGCGGCCAGAGGCCGAACAGCAATACGGCGACCGCGAGCGTCGCGAGCACGAAGGTCTCGCGCGCGTTCATGTCCTGCAGTTGCGCGACGTTGTCGTTGGCGACGTCGCCGAAGATCACGCGCTTGACGAGCCACAGCGTGTAGGCCGCGCCGATGATCAGCGTGAACGCGGCAAGCGCGCCGACCAGCGGGTTGTGCTGGAACGCGGCGAGGATCACCCAGAACTCGCCGACGAAGCCGCTCGTGCCCGGCAAGCCGCAGTTGGCCATCGCGAACAGGACGAACAAGGTCGCGAAGCGCGGCATCGTGTTCACGACGCCGCCGTAGTCGCGGATCATGCGCGTATGCAGGCGGTCGTAGAGCACGCCGACGCTCGCGAACATCGCGCCCGAAATGAAACCGTGCGAGATCATCTGCACCATCGCGCCCTGGATCGCGATGGCCGCGCCGTTCGCGTTGCCGCCGCGGGCCAGCGACAGCGAGATGAACACGCCGAGCGTCACGAAGCCCATGTGCGCGATCGACGAATACGCGATCAGCTTCTTCATGTCTTCCTGCACGAGCGCGACGTAGCCGACGTAGACGACGGCGATCAGCGACATCGCGATCACGACCCAGGCGAACTCCATGCTCGCGTCGGGCACGATCGGCAGCGAGAAGCGGATGAAGCCGTAGCCGCCGATCTTCAGCATGATCGCCGCCAGCACGACCGAACCGCCGGTCGGTGCCTCGACGTGCGCATCCGGCAACCAGGTATGCACCGGCCACATCGGCACCTTGACCGCGAACGCGATCAGGAAGCCGAAGAACAGCCATGCCTGTTCCTTCGCGCTCAGGCCGACCTGGGCCAGCTCGGCGAGTTCGAACGTGCCGGTCTTGAAGTACAGATACAGCAGTCCGATCAGCATGAAGATCGAACCGAAGAACGTGTAGATGAAGAACTTCAGCGTCGCATAGACGCGCCGCGCGCCGCCCCAGACGCCGATCAGGATGAACATCGGGATCAGCATGCCTTCGAAGAAGACATAGAACAGCAGTGCGTCGAGTGCGCAGAACACGCCGACCATCAGGCCTTCGAGCACGAGCATCGCGGCCATGTACTGCGCGACCTTCTCGTCGACCGAGCCCCAGCCGAGGATCACGACGAGCACGCTCGTGAACGTCGTCAGCAGCACCAGCCCGACCGAGATGCCGTCGACGCCGAGGTGGTAGCGCACGTTCAGCGTGTCGATCCAGAGCAGGTTTTCCTGCAGGTGCATGTTCTTCAGCAGGCCGAGATCGGCCGTGCCGGCCGCGGCGACGCTGCCGTAGAACGTCGACAGCATCGCGAGGCTGACGAGGAAGGTCGCGATGGCGACGGCGAGCGCGATCGTGCGCGCCGGGCCCGGGCGGCGGTCGCCGGCGAGCAGCACCGGGATCGCGCCGAGGATCGGCAGCCAGATCAGGAGGCTAAGCAAGGGCCAGTTGGCAAACATTGTCATTATTCCCTTTGCTCGCTCAGCGTGCCGCCAGCCACAGACCGCCGAGCAGCACGATCAGCCCGAGGATCATCGCGAAGGCGTAGTGATACAGGTAACCGGACTGCACGCGGCGCACTTGCGCCGCAATGCCCTGCACGAGCGCGGCCGAACCATTGACGAGGCCGTCGTCGATCACGGCGACATCGCCGCCGCGCCAGAGGCCGCGGCCAAGCTTGAGGCCGCCGCGCGCGAACAGCGCGAAGTACAGATCGTCGATGCCGTACTTGTTCTGCAGCAGGCTGTAGACCGGCGCGAACATCTTCGCAGCACGATCGGCGATGCTGCGGTTGAACATGTACACGTAGGTCGCAACGGCGAAGCCGGCGAGTGCGAACCAGAACGGCGGCGCCATG
>CAMLLF010000342.1 GCA_946480705.1 uncultured Lysobacteraceae bacterium
CGATTTCCTCGTCCGTGCCCGGCGCGAAGCTCAGATGGCCGCCTTCGGTCTCGAGCACGATCGCGCGGCCGCCGCGCAGCAGCAGCGCACCGACGCCGAGCCCGGTGCCCGGACCGACGACGGCGACGCAGCGATCGGTATGGCCGTCGAGCACCGGTGCGCGCGGCGCGCCAAGGATTTCGAGATCGCCCGCGGGCAGCAGCGGCAGGCAGCGGCTCTGCGCGGCGAAATCATTGACGAGCCGGACCGAGGCCATGCCGAGCCGGTCGGCGATCGCCGCGGCCGATACGGTCCATGGCAGGTTCGTGATCTTCACTTCCCCGCCGTCGACGCGGCCGGCTATCGCAAACACGGCCGAGCCGGGCTTCGCGCCGACTTCGGCCAGATAGCGCTCGGCCGCCTCGGCGAGACTGGCGTGCTCGGCCGCGCGATAGCGCCGCACGCTGTCCGCCCGCAGCGGCACCTCGGCCGATTCGCAGAGCGCGAAGCGCAGATTGGTGCCGCCGATGTCGGCGAGCAGGATCAGGTTGGCGTCGGGCATGGCCGGTTCCGGTCAAAGAGACCTGCAAGCATAGCCGCGCAGCCGGCGTCGCCGCAGCCGTACCGCGCGCTGCAAACGAATGCAGGCGGACGCGGCCGCGGCGGGCGCGTCAGTCGGACAGCACGCCGCCGCGGCTCGCGATGACCGCCGCATAGCGCTTCGCGCTCGACTTCAGCGTGCGCCGCTGCGTCGCGAAGTCGACGTGCACGATGCCGAAGCGCTTGGAATAGCCCAGCGACCATTCGAAGTTGTCGAGCAGCGACCACGCGAAATAGCCGCGGATGTCACAGCCGTCCGCGCGCGCCTGCTGCACGGCACGCAGATGCCTGTCGAGATAGTCGACGCGCAACGGATCGGGCAGCTCGTCGCCGGGTGAGACTGGCGGGTCGTAGAAAGCGGAACCGTTCTCGGTGATGTAGAGCGGCGGGTTGCCGTAGCGCTCGCGGATCCAGTTCAGCGTGTCGGTGAGCCCCTGCGGAAAGACCTCCCAGCCGGTCTCGCTGTAGGTCGCCTGCGGCTGGCGCACGCCGCTCGCATACAGCGGCCAGGACGCGTCGTCATGACGTGTGACGCTGCGCGTGTAGTAGTTGAGGCCGATGAAGTCGATCGGCTGGCGGATCAGCGCGAAATCCTCGGCCGGCCAGTCGGGCCAGGCCTCGCCGAAGATTTCCTGCATTTCGGGCGGATAGTGGCCGAGCAGCGCCGGGTCGAGGTACTGCCGGTTCATGTAGGCGTCGGCGCGCCGCGTCGCGGCGGCGTCGGCTGCCGAATCGCTCGCGGGATATTTCGGCTCGATGTTCACGACGAGTCCGACCTGATGCTTGCCGACCGCGCGATACGCCTGCACCGCGGCGCCGTGCGCGCGCATCAGATGATGCGAGGCCAGCGGTGCCTCGAAGCGGTTCTTGTGTCCCGGCGCGAGCGCGCCGTGCAGATAGCCGCCGTCGGTGACGACCCAGGGTTCGTTGAGCGTGGCCCAGAGCTTCACGCGGTCGTCGAGCCGGCGATAGACCGCGGTCGCGTAGTCGGCGAACCAGCCGGCGATGTCCGGGTTGAGCCAGCCGCCGCGGTCGTCGAGCGCGGCCGGCAGGTCCCAGTGATACAGCGTCGCCATCGGCTGGATGCCGGCTTCGAGCAGCGCGTCGACGAGACGTTCGTAGAAATCGAGGCCGCCGGCATTGACGCGGCCCTTGCCCTCGGGCATCACGCGACCCCAGGCGATCGAGAAGCGATAGGCGTTCAGTCCGAGGCGCTGCATCAGCTTCACGTCGTCGGCATAGCGCCGGTAGTGGTCGCAGGCCACGTCGCCGCTGTCGCCGTCGCGGACCAGGCCCGGCGTGCGTGTGAAGCGGTGCCAGATGCTGGGACCGGCACCATCGGCGAGCGGCGAGCCTTCGATCTGGTAGGCCGAGGTCGCGCAGCCCCAGAGGAAATCGTGCGGAAATTCGCGGGCGGCGGTCATGACGGTGTGCTGGCCTCGGCTCGATGAAAACGATTACATTCCAGCATAATGCCGTCTTCCGCGGAAGAGGCGGAACTCATCGGACCGGCCGGAAAGCAGTGCGGAGACGCGGAACATGGCGGCAGTGACCTTCGATGCGGTGCGCAAGGTGTACGACAACGGCCGTGTCGCCGTCGCGGGCGCGAGCTTCGAGATCGCCTCGGGCGAGCTCGTCGTGCTGGTCGGCCCGTCGGGCTGCGGCAAGTCGACCCTGCTGCGCATGATCGCGGGGCTCGAGGCCATCAGCGCCGGCGAGCTGTCGATCGCCGGCCGGCGCGTCAACGACGTCGCGCCGCGCGACCGCGACATCGCGATGGTGTTCCAGAGCTACGCGCTGTATCCGCACATGACCGTCGCCGAGAACCTGTCGTTCGGCCTGCGCCTCGCGGGTGCGCCGCGCGCGGAGATCGACCGGCGCGTCGCCGATGCGGCGCGCGTGCTGGGCCTCGACGCGCTGCTCGCGCGGCGTCCGGCCGAGCTGTCCGGCGGCCAGCGCCAGCGCGTCGCGCTCGGCCGGGCGCTGGTGCGCCAGCCCAAGGTATTCCTGCTCGACGAACCGCTGTCGAATCTCGACGCGAAGCTGCGCGCGGCCACGCGCGTGGAGATCGCGCGGCTGCACCGGCAGGTCGGCGCGACCATGGTCTACGTGACCCACGATCAGGTCGAAGCGATGACCTTGGGCCACCGCATCGTCGTCATGAGCGACGGCGTGATCCAGCAGGTCGACACGCCGCTGAACCTGTACGCGCGGCCGGCGAACGTGTTCGTCGCCGAGTTCCTCGGCAGTCCGGGCATGAACCTGCTGCGCGGACAGGTCGACCCGGACGGCACCGCGCTCGTGCTCGACGACGGTTCGCGGTTCGTCCTCGGCGATGTCGTTCCGGCGACGGCCGGCGAGAGGCTCGTCGTCGGCGTGCGGCCCGAAGACCTGCGTCTGCAGGCGCTCGACGGCGACGCGTCGATCGAGGCGGTGCTCGATCTGGCCGAGCCGGTCGGCAACGAGACGTTTCTGAATCTGCGGTTCGCGGGACAGGCGCTGATCGCGCGCGTGCCGCCGGTCGAGGTGGCTGCGGCCGGATCCGCGCTGCGTCTGAGCTATGCACCGTCGCGGCTGCATTTCTTCGATGCGGCCGGCGGCGGGCGCCGCGGCTGAGCTCAGGGAGCCTTCCGGATCCGCCGTTCCGGCGGTTCTCGGAGTCGTCGAGTCCGGCGCAGGTCCGGACTCGGCTCCGCTGATCGAGCGCTTACGCGCCTGATCGCGAGCGGCGCATGACTGCGCCGCGGGAAAGTCGAAGGTTTTCGCCGTTCCCCTCAGGCGATCAGCGGCGTCCGCAGGCGCTCTTTCGCGCGCGCCCAGCAGCGCTGCACGACGCGCAGCGGCTGGCGCAGCGCCTCGGCCGTCTCGACTTCGGTGAGTCCGCCGAACACGCGGCTGTCGACGACCTGCACGATGCGTTCGTCCTCGCGCGCGAGTTCGGCCAGTACTGCGTCGAGGTCGACGAGATCCCTGGCCTCGCGATCCGCTGCGGCGTCGCCGGGCGTACCGGCGGCAAGGCGTTCGTTCGCGCGTTCGACGAGGAGCTGGCGCATGGCGCGGCCGGCCAGCGCGAGGAAATGCGAGCGTCCGTTGACGTCGAGCCCGCTTTCGCCGTCGGCGACGCGCCGGTAACAGGCTTCGACCAGCGCGGCGGCTTCGGGGGTGCTCGGCGCGCCGGCGGTCGTCGAGCGCGCCAAGCGCGCCAGATCGTCATGAAGCAACGCAACCGCCTGCTGTCGCGCGGCGTCGTCGCCGTCGCGGGCCTGATCGAGCAACTGCGAAATTCGACTCATGTGCGCCCCGGGCAATGCGGCGCGCGATTGTACGGGCGCGCGCTGCCCGCGGTTGCGACCGCGGGCACGTGTTTCGGAATCAGCCGCGATCCGTGAACGGGACCAGGCGTTTCCAGGCGTTGCGCTTGGGCGGGTACTTGCCCTGCAGATAGAGATGGTCGGGATAGTTCAGCTCGAGCACGCGGCGCGTGTCGGAGCTGAGTTTTTCCTGGCCGAGGCGCGCATAGGCTTCGGTCATGATCGCGAGCGCGTCGCCGGCCTGCGGCGTGCGCTGGTAGGTCTCGACGACCTTCTCGGCGCGATTCGCCGCGGCGACGTAGGCCTTGTGGCGCAGATAGAACAGGGCGACGCCGATCTCGGCCTGCGCCATGTTGTTGCGCAGGTGCAGCATGCGCTGGCGCGCCTCGCCGGCGTAGCGGCTGTCGGGATAACGCTTGACGAGTTCGCTGAAGTCCTCGAACGACTGCAGCGCGTAGGCCTGGTCGCGCTTGGTCTCGTCGCGCGTGACATAGCGCTCGAGCAGGCCGTCGGAACGGCCGAAGTTGATGAGGCCGCGCAGGTAGTAGGCGTAGTCGATGTGCTTGTGCGTCGGGTAGGTCTTGATGAAGCGGTTGACCGCCGAATAGGCCTCTTCTTCCTTGTGGTCCTTGAACTGCGTGTAGGCGAGTTCGAGCTGGGCCTGTTCCGTGTAGGGACCGAACGGGAAGCGGGCGACGAGGCGCTCGTAGGTCTTGGCGGCGCGGTCGAGGTTGCCGTTCTGAAGGGCTTCCTTCGCGAGCGCGTAGACCTGGTCGACCGGCAGGGTCTCGACGGGGTCGGCCTTCTTGCCGCCGCGCGAGCAGGCACCCAGGATCAGCAACGCAGCCAGAAAAACCAGTCGGATCAGCGGGGAAACTCGCATGGGACGGCCACGCTCTGCGAAAATGCGGGCCGCGATCATAGCCCAAAGATCTGCGCCCCGCCCCGGCCTGGCCAAATACCGCATGAATGACTCCGTTGCACTTCAGACCCTGCAGATCCCGCTGGATCAGGCGGGCCGCCGCTTCGACCAGGTTCTGGCCGAGCTGTTTCCCGACTATTCGCGTTCGCGCCTGACCGCCTGGATCAAGTCCGGCGACGCGCTGCTCGACGGCGCGATCGCGCCGCCGCGGCAGATCGTCAAGGGTGGCGAGACCGTCAGCGTGATGGCGATCGCCTCGCAGGAGGTGCCGCTCGCGCCCGAGGACATCGCGCTCGACATCCGCTACGAGGATGCCGACGTCCTCGTCATCAACAAGCCGGTCGGCCTCGTCGTGCATCCGGGCGCGGGCACCACAGCTGGATCAGCCGTCCTCGGTGACGAGGATGC
>CAMLLF010000343.1 GCA_946480705.1 uncultured Lysobacteraceae bacterium
CCTTCTTGGCCTCGTTGATCTGGGCGCCGGGCTCCGCCTCGCCGGTCAGGATGCGGCGCGACGCGACGTCGATGAGTTTCTGTTCGCGCAGCTCGCAGGTATTCGCGGTATAGCGCACGAACACGACCGCGCTGTCGTCGTCGACGAACACCGGCGACATGTCCCAGGCGTCGCCGTCGCTGAGCGGCCGGCGCGACTGGCCGTCGCGCGAGGCAATCCAGATCTGCGCGCGATTCTGGTCGGCGCTCGACGTCGACCAGGCCAGCCAGCGGCCGTCGCGCGAAAAGCGGCCGCTCTGGTCAAAGCCCGGTTCGGTCGCCAGCGGCCGTGCGCGGTCGACGCGGCTGCGCAGCGCTGCGGCATCCTGCTGGGCGTCGGGCGGTTGCGGCAGGATCCAGGCGAGCAGCGCGACCAGCGCGACGACGACGGCGCCGACGACGAGCGTCGTGACCTGCGTGCGACGGCGCACCTGCGGGTCGGCCAGCGGCAGCCCGCTCGCGTCGAGTGCGGCGGTCCTGCGCGGTGCGGGTGCCGGCATCGGGACCGCGGCGGCGGCCGGCGGATCCGCGACCGGTTCGGGCACGGCGATCAGGCGGTAGCCGAGCTTGGGCACGGTCTCGATATAGCGCGGCGCGCGCGGGTCGTCGGCCAGCAGCTGGCGCAGTTCGGCGATCGCGCGCGACAGCGCCTCGTCGTTGACATAGCGCCCTTCCCAGACGTCGCCGAGCAGCTGCTCGCGGCGCAGCACCGTGCCGGGTTCGCGCGCCAGGCGCAGCAGCAGCTGCATCTGGCGCGGCTGCAGGCGCTGGCGGCCGGCATCGGCGACCAGCTCGTGGCTGCCCGCGTCGACGAGCCAGCCGCCGAGCCGGAAACGCGGCGGAACGGTCGGCTCGAGCGCGGGAGCGGTGCCGGTATTCATGCGCAAGTGATTGATCGCAAAGTGCCGGGGTTTTGCGCAGATCTCGCGAACGAGTCGCGCAGGACGGCACGGACGGCCGCGCCCGACGCTGGCCGCTCACGTCGCAGAAAGGAGAGTTCGCATGAATCGCAAGCGCAATGCGTGGGCACGATGTCTGGTCCTGTTTTCACTGTATTTCTCCCTGAGTGCCGTTCATGCGGCGTCCTGCGAGGACGTCCGCATCCTCGTCAGCGGCTACTACAGCAATGTCCATGTCTATGATGCCTGCACGGGCGCGTACCTGCGCAATCTCGACGACACCGGCCGGATCCGCGGCGCGCAGGCGGTCAAGATCGGTCCCGACGGCAAGCTCTGGGTCGTCAGCGAGGAAGCCAGCACACTGCTGCGCTACGACGCGACGACGCTGGCCTTCGTCGACACGTTCGCGCGCGTCGACCCGGGCTGGGGCATGACCGGCGTCGCCTTCAGCGGCAACAGCGCCTACGTGTCGAGCTATGCGACCGGCGCGCTGCGCAGGTTCGACATCGCGACCGGCGCCGCCGAGAACCAGCCGCTCGCAGGCGCGCTGCTGCGCGGCCCGGACAACGGCATGATGGATGCGCCCGACGGCAAGATCTACGTGCCGGGCTACGACAGCCACAACGTCGTGCGTTTCGATCCGCAGGCGCGCTCGTACGCCAGTTTCATCGGCGTGCGCGACAACGGCCTGCGCGCCGCGCGCGGACTGCTGCTCAATCCGGCCGGCGACAAGCTCTATGTCACCGGCGAGCGCTCCAACCAGGTGCTGCGCTATTCGTTTCCGGGCGGGGCCTTCGACAAGGCCATCAGCACGACGATCAACACGCCGACCGGCATGGCCTGGCATCCCGACGGCAGCCTGCTCGTCGCCGGCAACGGCACGACCGGGTCCGGCGTGATCAAGCTCGATCCGGAAACGGGGGCCGAGCGATCGCTGCTGATTGCGACCGGCTCCGGCGGCGTCTCGGGCATGACCTATGTCGCCGTGATTCCGAAGGGCACGACCGAGCCGCCGAATCCCGCGACGATCGGTTCGCAATACTGGCTGACCGCGCTCGGCCGGCTCGCCGGCACGCGCGTCGACCTGGAAGCCAACACCGCGCTCGGTGCGGCGTTCGGCGCCGCGTTCAACCCGGCGGCCGTGCAGAAACCGCGCTGGGGCACGATCCAGATCAATTTCCTGAGCTGCACCGAGGCCGAACTGACCTGGCAGTCGAGCGGCGAGAACAGCGCGCGCTTCGGCAGCGGCGGCTATCGCATCGAACGCATGCTGATCACGCCGGCGGTGACCGACTGCCAGCGCACCGGCATCGCCGGCGCACCGAACACGAACTGGATTCAGGGTGCCTGGTACGGCGGCCCGACGCGCGACGGCGAGGGCTTCATGCTCGACACCGACGGCAGCGGCCTCGTGTTCCTGACCTGGTTCACCTATCGCCCGGCGCAGTAGGCGACCCCGCGACGTAGATCCGGACGGTGGTCCGGATCCTTGCGCCCGGCTGCGGCCGGGCGCTTTTTTTTTTCGACTGACCCCGATTCCGGCCGCGAGCCAGACCAAAGAGAACAGTGAAGAAGAGCGAGAAACGAGCACGGCAGCCCGGCAGCTCCACTCGTTCCTCGCTCCTCTTCGCTTTTCACTTCCAAAAACGAATTTGCCGCCGGCGACCGAAAACCGTACCATTTCGGTCTACTTTCGCCGCCCGCGCCGTCATGCTCCGCGTCAGCAAACTCACCGACTACGCGACTGTCGTCATGAGCGTTCTTGCCGAGGCCGGCAACGACGTGCTCAGTGCGCAGGTGCTCGCCGAGCGGGCCCGGCTGGAAATTCCCACCGTCTCCAAGCTGCTCAAGCAGCTCGTGCATTCGGGCCTCGTCGAGTCGTTCCGCGGCGTCAACGGCGGTTACCGGCTCGCGCGCGCGCCGGCGGCGATCTCGGTCGCCGAAATCGTCGTCGCGATCGAAGGTCCGATCGGCATGACCGAGTGCAGCGTGACGAGCGGACTCTGCGATCACGAAAACCACTGCGGCGTGCGCGGCAACTGGCAGCGCATCAACCAGGCGATCGCCGACGCGCTGGCCAGCGTCACGCTGGCCGACATGATGAAACCGCCAGGGCCCAAGCGCCCCGTGCCGACGCCGCTGCGCGTCGCCCTGGTATGAAACGCATCGACTAGGCAGCCCATGGCCACCGAACGCAACGACATCGAGAATGCACTGAACCGGCGCTACGAGGCCGGCTTCGTGACGGACATCGAAACCGAATACCTGCCGCCCGGACTTTCCGAGGACGTCATTCGCGAACTCTCGGCCAAGAAGCACGAGCCGCAGTGGATGACGGAATGGCGGCTCAAGGCCTACCGCCACTGGCTGACCATGCCCGTGCCGGAATGGGCCAAGCTCCGGATCGGCCCGATCGATTTCCAGGCGATCAGCTATTACGCCGCGCCGAAGGCGCGGCCGAAATCGCTCGACGAGGTCGATCCGAAACTGCTCGAAACCTACGACAAGCTCGGCGTGCCGCTGCACGAGCGCGCCAAGCTCGCCGGCGTGGCCGTCGACGCCGTGTTCGACTCGGTCTCGGTCGGCACGACCTTCCGCAAGGAACTCGCCGAAGCCGGCGTGATCTTCTGCTCGATGTCCGAGGCGATTCGCGAGTACCCCGAACTCGTGCAGCAGTATCTGGGTTCTGTGGTTCCGATCGGCGACAACTATTTCGCCGCGCTCAACTGCGCGGTGTTTTCCGACGGCTCGTTCGTGTTCATTCCCAAGGGCGTGCGCTGTCCGATGGAGCTGAGCACGTATTTCCGCATCAACGCGATCAACACCGGCCAGTTCGAACGCACGCTGATCGTCGCCGAGGAAGGCAGCTACGTGAGCTACCTCGAAGGCTGCACCGCACCGCAGCGCGACGAGAACCAGCTGCATGCGGCCGTCGTCGAGCTCGTCGCGCTCGACGATGCGCAGATCAAGTACTCGACGGTGCAGAACTGGTATCCCGGCGACGAGAACGGCGTCGGCGGCATCTACAACTTCGTGACCAAGCGCGGCGACTGCCGCGGCGCGCGCTCGAAGATCTCCTGGACCCAGGTCGAGACCGGTTCGGCGATCACCTGGAAATACCCGAGCTGCGTGCTGCGCGGCGACGATTCCACGGGCGAGTTCTACTCCGTCGCGCTGACCCATCACGCGCAGCAGGCCGACACCGGCACGAAGATGATCCATATCGGGCGCAACACGAAGTCCAAGATCATCAGCAAGGGCATCAGCGCCGGGCGCGGCCAGAACACCTACCGCGGCCTCGTCAAAGTCGAAAAGAGCGCCGCCGGCGCGCGCAACTACACGCAGTGCGACTCGCTGCTGATCGGCAAGCAGTGCGGCGCGCACACGTTCCCCTATATCGAGGTCAAGCACCCGAGCGCGATCGTCGAGCACGAGGCCACGACCTCGAAGATCTCCGACGACCAGCTGTTCTACTGCCGCTCGCGCGGCCTCGGCGAAGAAGACGCCGTGTCGATGATCGTCGACGGCTTCTGCAAGCAGGTGTTCAAGGAGCTGCCGATGGAATTCGCGGTGGAAGCTGCTCGAAGTCTCGCTCGAAGGCGCGGTGGGCTGAAGCCCCGACGAATCACGGCCGCATGCGTGCGGCCCAGGAATCCACTATGTTGAAAATTGAAAACCTCCACGTCCGCGTCGCCGGCAAGGAAATCCTCAAGGGGCTGAACCTCACGGTGAAGCCTGGCGAAGTGCATGCGATCATGGGCCCCAACGGCGCCGGCAAGTCGACGCTCGGCAACGTGCTCGCGGGGCGCGACGGCTACGAGATCACGTCCGGCACGGTCGATTTCGGCGACAAGGATCTGCTCCAGCTCGAACCCGAAGAGCGCGCCGCCGAAGGCCTGTTCCTCGCGTTCCAGTACCCGGTCGAGATTCCCGGCGTCAACAACACGTATTTCCTGAAGGCCGCGCTGAACGCCCAGCGCAAGTATCGCGGCGAAGGCGAACTCGACTCGATGCAGTTCCTGAAGCTCGTGCGCGAGAAGCTGCGCGTTCTGCACATCTCCGACGAACTGCTGCACCGCGCCGTGAACGCGGGCTTTTCCGGCGGCGAGAAGAAGCGCAACGAGATCTTCCAGATGGCGCTGCTCGAGCCGCGCGTCGCGATTCTCGACGAGACCGACTCGGGCCTCGACATCGACGCGCTGAAGATGGTCGCCGAAGGCGTCAATCACATGCGCAGTCCCGCCCGCGCGTTCATCGTGATCACGCACTACCAGC
>CAMLLF010000344.1 GCA_946480705.1 uncultured Lysobacteraceae bacterium
CGGATCAGATCGCCGCGCGCATCAAGAAGCTCGAAGCGCAGATGTACAAGCACGCGCAGGACCTCGAATTCGAGCAGGCCGCGCGCGCGCGCGACGAGATCCACAGGCTGCGCAGCGAAGGCTTGATCGGCTCGTCGTGAGGCGAAGACGCCGCACCGGCAGCGCGCGACGCGGAAATCCGTGCGCGCGCTGCCGATTGATTTCCGGGCATCGAGGCGTTGCGGGTTTTTGATCCGCCCAAAGCAAAACGGCGCGAATCTCGAAGATTCACGCCGTTTGCCTGGTACTGGTGGGCGCGACAGGGATCGAACCTGTGACCCCTACCATGTCAAGGTAGTGCTCTACCGCTGAGCTACGCGCCCGATGAAGGGGCGCGAAATATAGCGAAGTCGTAGCGGCTGTACAACCCCTGCGCGCGTTGTTGCGATGGGCGACTCACACTGTCGCGGGATTTGACGCTGATCCGACGTCGCTGCGCGCATACAGTACGAGAGCACGCGCGACGGCCTTCGTCGCTGCGGAGCACCCCCGTCGTCTGCGGCCGGGAGCTCTGGCCTCGGCACGGTGGAACCGACAAATTCCAGAAGGAGTACGTCATGAGCCAGTACCGCATCGCGGTGATCGTCGGCAGTCTGCGCAAGGATTCGTTCAACAAGAAGCTCGCGACGGCGCTGACCCGTCTCGGTCCGCCGGATTTCGATTTCCAGACCTCGCGGATCGACGATCTGCCGCTGTACGACCAGGACGACGACACGAATCCGGCCGATGCGGTGAAGCGTCTCAAGAGCGAGATTGCCGCCGCTCAGGGACTGCTGTTCGTGACGCCCGAATACAACCGGTCGATGCCGGGCGTACTCAAGAATGCGATCGACCACGCGTCGCGTCCCTATGGTCAGAGCGCCTGGAACGGCAAGCCCGCCGGCGTGATCGGGGCGTCGATCGGCGCGATCGGTACGGCGCTGGCCCAGCAGCACCTGCGCAACGTGCTTGCCTATCTCAATGTGCCGACGCTGGGCCAACCCGAAGCGTTCATTCATGCCAAGGACGGGCTGTTCGATGCCGACGGCGGCATCGGTCCGTCCAGCCGGGAGTTTGTGCAGGGCTGGATGGATCGTTACGTCGCCTGGATCCGGTCGCACGTGTCGGCCTGAGTGGGCATGCGCGTGCCGTTGCGGCGGCATGGCGGCGTCGCGCGGGTGTGATGACGGAGAGGGTCGGCTGCGCGGGAGCCGTGGCGACGCGGCCGCGGCGCAAGAACGGTCGCTCCGGTATCCGTTGCCGTCGCGAATCCTTCTTGCGACCGGTAAAAATTAGTTCTTGAGGCTGATGTTAAGTCGGTCTTAACCAAGCAATCTCTGCCCCTTGCGTTAACGCGGGCCTAACAGGGGGACGAGTCATGCGATATTCCGCGCTGCTGAGCGCCATTCTTTTTGCGCTGGCGTCGCCGGCGTTTGCCGAAACAGCGGTTGTGGCGAGTGCCGAGGCGGCGGCAGCGACGGCAGACAAGGCCGACGCCGATACGTCCATGGAAGGAGGCGGCGAGCAGCCGCTGGAGCAGATCCAGGTGACGGCGACGCGCGCCGCGAAGTCGAACTTCGACGTCGCCTCCGCCGTTACGGTCGTCGGCAAGGACGAGATCGACGAGCGTCCGGCGCTGACGGTCGCCGATTATCTGCGCGCACAGCCGGGCGCCTTCATCCAGGCGACGACGCCGGGCCAGGCCATTCCGATCATCCGCGGCCTCAAGGGCTCGGAAGTGCTGCACATGGTCGACGGCTTCCGCATGAACACGGCGTTCTTCCGCAATTCGCCGAACCAGTACTTCGCGCTGGCCGATTCGCAGAATGTCGAGCAGATCGAAATCGTTCGCGGCGCGCAGTCGAGCCTCTATGGTTCCGACGCGATGGGCGGCGTCGTTCACATCCTCACGCCGGAAGAGCGCTTCGAAGGCGACAGCTGGGACGGCCGCGGCCGGTTTCGCGCGCAATACACGAGCGGCGATCTGTCGCGCCTCGGCCGCATCGCCGGCGCCGCCGGCAAGAACAATGTGTCGATTTCCGGCGGCGTGACCGTGCAGGACGTGGGCCTGCGCAAGCTCGGCGGCGACGGCGACCGTCTGCCGTATACCGATTTCAGTTCCTGGGCCGCCGATACCAAGCTGCTCTGGACTCCTGTGTCGGGTCATGAACTCATGTTGTCGGCTGCTTATCTGAAGCAGCCCAAGACCGCGCGTGTCGACGAACTCGTCACGAGCTTTCACCAGACGCGCCCCAATTCGTCCGAGTTCTACTTCCAGCCGCAGGACCGCCTGTTCGTGCAGGCTCGCTATGTGATCGAGCAGGACGCGGGCTGGTTCGACCGCGCCGAATTCCATGCGGGCTACCAGAAGATCAACGACGACCGCCGCACGCGCGAATTCAATTCGCCGAACCGCGAGCTCGAAGAAAACTCGAGCCGTCTGCGCGGCTTCACGGCGACGTTCAACAAGGAAGCAGGCAATCACGCGCTGGTCTACGGCGCAGAAGCGTATTACGACACGATCGACAGCTTCCGCCAGCGGCTGAACATCAACACGAACGTCATCAGCGCGCGCCCGCCGCGTTTTCCCGACGGCTCGACGATGGACAGCTACGCGGTATTCCTCAACGACAGCATCGCGCTCGCGCCGCAGTGGCAGCTCGATCTCGGTGGCCGCTATTCGAGCTTCGACATCGAGCTGACGCCGAATCCTCAGGGCGTCGGCGTGAAGCTGAGTCCGGACGACTTTACCGGCAACGCCGGCCTGACGTTCAAGGCGTCGGACACGACGCACGTCGTCGGCAACATCGGCCGCGGCTTCCGCGCGCCGAACATCTTCGACCTCGGCGTGTTCGGCAGCCGTCCAAGCAACCGCTTCGCGATTCCGAACACGGATCTGAAGCCGGAAACGGTCATCACGTACGATCTCGGCCTCAAGTGGGACAACCCGCGCTGGCAGGCCGAGGCCTTCGTCTGGAAGTCCGACTACAAGGACAAGATCACGACGATCGAGACCGGCGAGCTGACCTCGACCGGCGCGATCATCGTGACGAACGCGAACGTCACCCAGCTCGATCTCTGGGGCGTGGAAGCCGGCGGCCGCTGGTATTTCAGCGACAAGAGCCAGTTCTACGGCGTGCTCAATTACACGCGCGGCGACGAGACTTTCGAAGGTGAATCGTATGACGCCGACCGCGTGCCGCCGCTCAACGGCCGCATCGGACTGTTGCACTACTTCACGCCGACGCTGAGCCTCGACGTCAATGCGCTGTACGCGACGCGGCAGGATCGCCTGAGTCCGCGCGACCTCACCGACCCGCGCGTCAATCCTGAAGGAACGGCCGGCTGGAATACCTGGAACACCCGGCTGGCCTGGGAATTCGCACCGGAAACCAAGCTGACGCTGCTGCTCGACAACATCGGCGACCGCCGGTATCGCGAGCATGGCTCGGGTGCGGACGAAATGGGCCGCAGCGCGAGCGTCATTTTCGACTGGGCGTTCTGAGTCCTGCGGTGACGGCGCCGCCATGGCGGCGCCGTCTATGGCTGCGCGACTTCTTGCCGCAGCCGGAGTGTCACGCGAAGCGCGAACTCACTTCGCGCCTTTCTTTTTCGGGCCTTCCTTGATTCGCGCAGCCTTGTCCTTGTAGTAGGACTGAGCGGTCGGCGGCAGCTGGTATTCGGCCGACAGGGCGACGGCGCGATCGGCTTCCTTTGCCGCGTCCTTCCATTTTCCATTCTTTGCCAGCGCCTCGGCCATGCCGAGGTGGGCATCCGCCGAATTCGGATTCGCGTCGAGGTTGCGCTGGAACAGCTTCAGTGCATCCTTGGGCTTGGCGTCCAGTTGTGCGTAAGCCACGCCGCTCAGGGCTTCTTCGGTGACGGCGAGCGGCGTGCCGACGAGGCGCGAGACCTTCGAGAAATGTTCTTCGGCATTTGCGATGCCCTTGGCATAGTCGGCTGCGCTCAGGCGATAGCCCTGATACAGGCTGCGCAGTGCGTCGACGGTGGCCGGCACCGGCACGCTGGCGTGGGTTTCCTGCGGATAGGCGGCGCGAAGCCCTTGACCGTGCTGTCGGTCTCGAAGGTCTTCTGCAGCGAGCGCTGGGCGACCTGCTTGTCCCAATCCAGCGTCGGCGCGAGCGCGACGTAAGCCTGGAACAGCGACGGTTCGGCGCTCAGCACATGCAGCACGAACAGTCCGCCGAGCGAGTGCCCCGCAAGAACGCGATAACCGTTCGTGCGGTATTCCTGTTCGATGGCCGGAACGAGTTCGGTCGACAGGAAACGCCGGTATTTGTCCGCGCCGCCGCCCGCGATCGCTTCGGAATTGGTCGGCGTGAAGTCGCGCGTGCGCTGTTCGGTGCTGTCGATCGCGACGACGATCATTTCGGGAATGTCGCCGGCTGCGGCAAGCGCTTCGACGGCGGTTGCCGTGTGGCCGAAGCGCGTACGGCCGTCGAGCACGTAGAGCACCGGATAGCGGCGATTCGCGGCCCAGCGATAGCTCGCCGGCAGGTAGACGCGATAGCTGCGGTCTTCCGTCAGCGTCGGCGAGTTGATCTGGTAGAGCTGGCCTATCGCGACGGGCTCGGCAGCGCGGGCGCCGGCGATGCAGAGCAGCGACAGGAACAGGAAGGTCAGGGGGCGGTACATCGAAACTCTCCTCGGGGCGAGCGCAGCAACAGGCGCGCGATCTTGAAGCAATTCGCGGCAGATTCAACTGCCGCTGCGCCGCCGCATGTCAGGCCTTCCGGAACCCCGCTGCAGCGGCGTTGACAGCGGCTGCTGCAGTGCACTAGTTTTCGCGCGTCTGCGCCGCCTTCGCGGTGTGAAGAACCAAGGTGGCCCGCGCCAACGCGCCGGTCGAGGGTGTGACATGAGCACGCGAACGTTCCCGAGTTCCTGACCGCCACGCGCAGAGCCACCCGCAGAAAAGGGCGCTCGGCGCCCTTTTTTATTGGCCGCGATTCTTCAGTGCGCGGCAACCCGAGGCAGAACCATGATCCGCATTACGCTACCCGACGGCAGCCGGCGCGAATTCGAGCACCCCGTGTCGGTGCAGGATGTCGCGCTTTCCATCGGTCCGGGCCTGGCCAAGTCGGCGCTGGCCGGCAAGGTCGACGGCCAGCTCGTCGATACGAGTCATCGCATCGACGCCGACGCCGTGCTCGAAATCGTCACCGAAAAAC
>CAMLLF010000345.1 GCA_946480705.1 uncultured Lysobacteraceae bacterium
GGAATTCGAACTGCGCGTGTTCGTCGGCGCGACGCTCGAGCGCAGCGCCGTGCGCAACGACTTGCACGGTGCGATCCTGCGCGAGTTTCACGCGCGCGGCATCGCGATCTCGACGACGCCGCAGATGGAAATTCTGTTGCGCGAGCCACCCGGAAAGACCGCGGCGAACAACGACAACGCGGCGCCGCCCTGAGGCGAGGCCGCCGGCGACGCGGCCTCAGGCCGCGCCGAGCGCCGCGGCAATCATCGCCTCGAAACGCGACTGGTCGAGTTCGAGCACGATGCGCGCATTCGGCGGCTTGCCGCTGCGGCCGTCCCAGTCGACGACGGTCGCACCACGCGTCAGCGCGCCGGCCAGCTCGATCGCGACGTGGCGATGCTCGGCGCGACGCACACAGCCGGGTTCGAGCACGACGGCCATGGCCAGCGCATCGGCGAGCACGATGCCGGGCCGGCCGCGCTCGCGCATGAACACGCGAATCTTGCGCGAGATCGCGTCGTAGAGTTTTGCGCGCGCGTCGCCGGCAGCGAGCCAGGCCTCGAAACGGTCGAGCGGAATGCCATGACGCATCGTCGCTTCCCAGTCGACGAGTTCGAACTGCGGCCAGCTCGAAAACACGATATGCGCGGCTTCCGGATCGAAGCCGATGTTGAATTCCGCGGGCACCGACGTGTTGCCTCGCCCGGTAACCGCGCCGCCCATGACGACGAGGCGCGCGACACGCTGCGGCAGCGTCGGGTCGAGACGCAGCGCGAGCGCGAGATTCGTCAGCGGGCCGAGCGCGACGAGCGTCAGCCGGCCGGGGTGTTCGCGCGTCAGCCGGATCAGCGCGAGCGCGGCGTGTTCTGCCTCGGCCGGGCGCTGCGGCAGCGGCAGGCCCGCATCGCCGAAACCGTCGGCGCCGTGGACGAAGGCCGCGTCGGCCGCGGGCAGCACGAGCGGCTCGGCGCAGCCCGCGAAGACCGGCGTGCCGGCGGCGACCAGCTCGGTCAGGCGCAACGCGTTGGTCACGGTATGACCCAGTCCGACATTGCCGGCGGCGATCGTCAGTGCCGCGACCTCGGCCCGTTCATAGGCCATCAGCAAAGCCAGCGCGTCGTCGACGCCGGGATCGGTGTCGATCAGCAGAATCGGTTTCATGAAGCCCTCATATCCGTCGCAGGGAACGGCCGCCAAGCACGGCCGGACCGATCAGCATACGCGATACGAAGCGAGGCGCGAGCCGCGTCGCGCGCTACGAAATCACTCGAACGAATCGGTGAACAGCAGCGGGCTGTCCCACTCGACATGGTCGAAATGACAGTAGCTGTAGCCGGGGATGGCCGCCGTCGTCTGGCGATGGATCAGCGACACCCAGGCCGCGCCGCTGCCGGGCGGCGCGTTGCGCGTGATCTGCAGCGTTTCGAAGCCGGCATTGTTGGCCGTGTTCGCGACGCTCGCCGTCAGCAGCAGCCCGGCCGTCGTGTTGCAGTCGGTCTTGTTGAGCACTTCGATGCGCAGCTCGCATGAGGCATTGTCCTTGAGCTGCGAGGAAACGGCCGCCCGCAGCGTGAACGGACCGGGGGCGAGCTTGACGCACTGTCCCCAGAAATCCTCGCGCGCGCCGCTGCGGAAATTGCGCACGCGTCCGCTGCCCGCGGTCGGCGAACCGACGGCCGCATCCCAGACGAGTTCACCGCCGGTGCCGCTGTCGAGATACCAGCGCCAGTTGGTCGGTGCCGGCGCGGTGACCGGATCGGTATCGAACTCGGGATTGCGCAGGGTCGCGAGCGGCGGAGGCAGCGGCTCCATCCAGGCGGCGGCGAGCAGGAGACTGGCGAGGGCTTGCATGGGAAGGCTCCCCGGACGAGGCGGCTGCACTATACCGCGGCCCCGCGGAGGCCATCCGGTACGGCCGTCGCGAGGGTCGGACCGTACGTCGGCTCAAGCGCCCGCGTAGCGGGCTGAAGCGCCGATCCAGCGGGCCACGATGCGGTCGGCCAGCGCCGGATGCCCGGCGAGCAGCGCCTCGCCGACGCGCTGCACGCTCGGCAGCAGCGCCGCATCGCGCTGGATGTCGGCGATGCGGAATTCGAGCCGGCCGGTCTGGCGCGTGCCGAGCATTTCGCCGGGACCGCGCAGTTCCAGGTCTTTCTCGGCGATGCGGAAACCATCGTTGGTTTCGCGCATGACGTTGAGCCGCGACTTGGCGAGCTGCGACAGCGGCGGCCGATACAGCAGCACGCAGCTCGACGCGATGCTGCCGCGCCCGACGCGGCCGCGCAGCTGATGCAGCTGAGCGAGTCCGAGACGCTCGGCGTTCTCGATGACCATGAGGCTCGCGTTCGGCACGTCGACGCCGACTTCGATCACGGTCGTCGCGACGAGCACGGCGATCTCGCCGGCCTTGAACGCGTCCATGATCGCGGTCTTTTCCTTCGGCTTGAGGCGGCCGTGCACGAGGCCGACGTTCAATTCCGGCAGCGCCGCCGCGAGGTCGACATGCGTGACTTCCGCGGCCTGCGCCTCCAAAAGCTCGCTTTCCTCGATCAGCGTGCAGACCCAGTAGACCTGACGTCCTTCGAGGCAGGCCGCGCGGATGCGCGCGATGATTTCCTCGCGGCGCGCATTCGACACGACGACGGTCGTGACCGGTGTCCGTCCGGGCGGCAGTTCGTCGATGACGGAGACGTCGAGATCGGCGTAAGCGGTCATCGCCAGCGTGCGCGGAATCGGCGTCGCGGTCAGCACGAGCTGATGCGGGATGCGCTCGCCTTCGCGTCCCTTGTCACGCAAGGCCAGGCGCTGGTGTACGCCGAAGCGGTGCTGCTCGTCGATGATCGCAAGGCCGAGCTGGCGGAATGCGACGCCTTCCTGCATCAGCGCATGCGTGCCGACGACGAGTCCGGCGCCCTCGGCGACCGCGGCCAGCGCCGCCTTGCGCGCGCGGCCCTGTACCTTGCCCGCGAGCCATACGACGTCGATGCCGAGCGGTTCGAACCATGCGCGCAGCGTGCGCAGATGCTGCTCGGCCAGCAATTCGGTCGGCGCCATCAGCGCGGCCTGGTGCCCGGCTTCGATCGCGGTCAGCGCGGCCAGCGCGGCGACGACGGTCTTGCCCGAACCGACATCGCCCTGCACGAGCCGCAGCATCGGCTCGGACGCGCGCAGATCCGCCGCGATCTCGGCACCGACGCGGCGCTGCGCGCCGGTCAGCGCGTAAGGCAACGCGCGCAGCAGGCGCGCGCGCAGCGCGTCGTCGCCGACCAGTGCCGGCGCACACTGGCGGCGCACGGAATTGCGCAGCTGTTTCAGGCTCAGGTGATGGCTCAGCAATTCCTCGAACGCGAGCCGCTGCTGCGCCGGATGCACGCCGAGCAGCAGCTTCGACACGTCGGCATCCGGCGGCGGGCGATGCACGAACAGCAGCGCCTTTCGCAGCGAGGCGAGTTTGAGCCCGGCGCGCAGCGGCGCCGGCACGAGTTCGAGCTGTTCGTCGTCGGGCAGCCGCGCGAGCGCGTGCTGGATCAGCGTGCTCAGGCGTTTCTGGCCGAGCCCCTCGGTGGTCGGATAGACCGGCGTCAGGGTTTCCTCGACCGCGAACGGCTCGTCGCCGGCCAGCCGCTGATACTGCGGATGCACCATTTCCAGGCCGTTCTGGCCATGCCGCACCTCGCCGTAGCAGCGCAGGCGCGCGCCGTGCTTGAGCTGGCTCGCCTGCGATGCGTTGTAGTGGAAAAAGCGCAAAACCAGCGTTTCCTGCGATCCGTCGCTGATCGCGACGCGCAGCTGCGGTCGGCCGCGGAACGTCCGCTCGACGGCGTCGATGACGCCTTCGACCTGGGCAGGTTCGCCCGGCAGCAGGTCGGCGATCGGCACGAGCCGCGTGCGGTCCTCGTAGCGCAGCGGCAGATGGAACCAGAGGTCCTGCAGCACGTTCATGCCGAGCCGCGCGAGGCTTTCGCGCAGCGCCGGCCCGACGCCGGGCAGCGTGGTCAGCAATTGCAGGCCGGCGTCCGGCTGCGACATGCCGTCGGACACGCGAGGTCGCGCGTCAGCCGCGGACGAGCACGAGATCGATCTCGACCTGGGCGCCGCGCGGCAGCGACGCGACGCCGATCGTCGAGCGTGCGGGGTACGGCTCCTGGAAATACTCGGCCATGACCGCGTTGACCGCGGCAAAATTGGACAGATCGGTCAGATAGATGCCGACGCGCGCGACGTCGGCGAAACTCGCGCCGCCCGCTTCGATGACGGCGCGCAGGTTCTCGAACACGCGGTGCGTCTGCTCCGTGATGTCGCCGGCGATCAGCGCGCCGGTTGCGGGATCGAGCGGGATCTGGCCCGAGGTGTAGATCGTGTTGCCGACCTGGACGGCCTGGGAATAAGGGCCGATCGCTTTCGGCGCGTGATCGCTGGCGATGACGGTACGGGACATGGCACGTCCTTGGCAGAGAGGTGGAACCGGGATTCTAGCCACGCGTCCGCACAGCGGCTAATGCCTGCGGACGACTCAGACCGGATGGCGATAGACGCCGTGCACGACGCCGAGCCGGCGCACGCGGCGCATGACGTCGGCGAGATGCTTGCGATTGCGCACCTCGATCGTGAACACGATGATCGCCGACATCACGCCGCGGTCCTGGTACTCGACGTTCTCGATGTTCGAGTTGCTTTCCGCAATCGCCGCCGCGACCGAGGCGAGCACGCCGGGCTTGTTCTGGATGTCGACGCGCAGCTCGCACTTGTAGTCGCCGCTGACGTCGCGGTCCCACTCCATCGCGATACAGCGCTCCGGCGACTTGCGGAACTCCGCCACATTGGGACATTCGATGCGATGCACGACGACGCCCTTGCCGGCCGACATGAAACCCATGATGTCGTCGCCCGGCAGCGGATGGCAGCAATTCGCGAACGTGAGCACGCCGCGCTCCGCGCCGGTGATGCGGATGCTCTCGGCCGTTCGCGACACGCGCAGGCGCGTCTTGCCGCCCTTGAGCCGCAGCAGCTGCGTTGCAACGTGCTCGGCGACGCGGTTGCCGAGCGCGATGTCGGCGAGCAGTTCTTCGAGCCGGCGGAACTTCTGTTCGGCGAGATAGCTGTCGAGCACGTCGCCCGGAATGCCTTCGAGCGCGATGCCGACCTGGTCGAGCGCGCGGTCGAGCATGCGATGGCCGAGCTCGACCGCGTCCTCGTGCTGCAGGCGCTTGAGATGATGACGGATCGCGGT
>CAMLLF010000346.1 GCA_946480705.1 uncultured Lysobacteraceae bacterium
CGCCTCGCCGGAGTCGTACACCTCGATCACGTTCGGGTGGTGCAGTTGGGCCAGGATGGTGGCCTCGGCGTCGAACCGCCGCGCGAACTTCACGAGGTGCTGGCGTATATGCTCGACGAACCGCTCCTCGGCCGGGTCGGGGCCGGCGGCGGCTTCATGCGACTGGTCGAGCCAGCCGGACGGCTTGCCGCCCCGATGTTCCAGCTGGCGCGCGAGCTTGTCGCCGATGGGGCGAGCCGACTTGATCTGGCTCCACATGCTGGGCGAAATCTGCATGGCAGCGGCGAAGCTCTGCTCCAGGCCCTTGGGCGGCGCGCCATAGGCCAGCGCCGTGCGCATGTCAGGATTGCCGAGCTGAGCCAGTACCGAGCCGTCGGCGTATTCGACCAGCGAGTGGACGATGCTCTGCGGATGCACGACGACCTCGATGCAGTCGGGTGCGGCGTCGAACAGGAAATGGGCCTCGATGACTTCGAGGCCCTTGTTCATCAGCGTGGCCGAGTCGACCGAGATCTTGCGGCCCATGCGCCAGTTCGGATGCGCGACGGCCTGTTCCGGCGTGATCGCGGCCAGGTCGGCGCGGGTGCGGCCGCGGAACGGCCCGCCCGAGGCGGTCAGGATCAGCCGGTGCACGCCGTGGACGGCGAGGCTCGCGCGACGCGTGGCCGCGGCCGTCGGCAGTGCCTGGAACAGTGCGTTGTGTTCGGAGTCGACCGGCAGCAGCTCGCCGCCGCCTTCGCGTAGCGCGGCCAGCAGCAGCGGACCGGCCATGACGATGGCCTCTTTGTTCGCCAGCAGCAGACGCTTGCCGGCCCGTGCGGCGGCCAGCGTCGATTCGAGGCCGGCCGCGCCGACGATCGCGGCGACGACGGTGTCGCAGAGCGATGAAGCCGCGGCGCCGGTCAGCGCCTCGCTGCCCGACGCTACGCGCGTCGCGAGGCCCGCGCGCTGCAGGCGGGCGCGCAGATCGGCTTCGAGCGCGGGGTCGGCGACGACCGCGAGGTCCGGCACGAAGCGCTCGCAGAGTTCCGCCAGTGCCTCGATGCTCCGATGCGCCGCGAGCACGCTCGCGCGGAACCGGTCCGGATGGCGCGCGATCACGTCGAGCGCGCTGCCGCCGATCGAGCCGGTCGCGCCAAGGACGGCAACGTTTCTCATGCGCGCAGCAGGGCGAGTCCCGCGGCCCAGACGGGCAGTGCGGCGAACACGCTGTCGAGCCGGTCGAACATGCCGCCGTGGCCCGGGAACAGGTCGCCCGAATCCTTGAGGTTGGCGTGGCGCTTGATCAGGCTTTCATAGAGGTCGCCGACGATGGACGCGAGCACGGTCAGCATCGCAAGCACGAAGATGCCCGCGAGTGCGACGCCGCGCATGCCGAGCAGCCACGCGCCGACGACGCCGACGAGCGCCGATGCGGCGACCGCGCCGTAGACGCCGGCCCAGGTCTTGCCGGGGCTGATGCGCGGCGCGAGCTTGGTCGTACCCCAGCGGCTGCCGGCGAGGTAGGCGCCGCTGTCGGCGACCCAGACCAGCATGAGACCGAACAGCGTCCACCAGGGACCGCGGTCGGGTCCGGCATGGACGTCGACGAGCCCGCACCAGGCCGGTACGACGATCAGAAAGCCGGCGATGAACTTGAGGCCCGTGTTTTCCTTGGTCGGCGCGGCGCCGAAGCTGAAGCGGGTCAGCCAGAACGCGGCGACCGGGCACCAGGCGACCCCGGCGAGGATCACGCCCCACCACGCCGTGCCGCCGCGGTCGAACCACAGCGCGAGCATTGCCGCACCATGCAGCACGACGACGGTCGCACGCGACGCCTCGGCGCGCAGGCCCAGCAGGCGCGTCCATTCCCAGATCGCGTAGAGAAACGCGGCACCGGTGACCGCGGCAAACAGCGCGGTCGGTACGAACAGGATCAGCGCGATCGCGAGCGGTGCGAGCACCAGCGCCGTCAGCGTGCGCGTTTTCATCGGGGAGGCCAAGGTCAACGCGCTCCGTGGTCGAGGGGTTGGCCGCCGGACGGCAGCGGCAGGCAGGCAGTGTGCGCGGGGCACCGCGCGCTGGCGCGTGAAGACGATGCTGCGCCGGCGATGCGAACGCGATGCGGTCGATGCGCGGGCGGGCTCATCCGTTTCCCGCGGCGATCTGGGCGCTGGTCTTGCCGAAGCGGCGTTCGCGGCCGGCGTAGTCGGTCAGCGCCTGTTCGAACGCGGCGGCGTCGAAATCGGGCCACAGGGTCGCGCTGAAATAGATTTCCGCATAGGCGATCTGCCAGAGCAGGAAATTGCTGACGCGCTGCTCGCCGCCGGTGCGGATGAACAGGTCGACCGGCGGCTGGTCGGCGAGGCAGAGGTAGGGGGCGAGGCTGCGCTCGTCGATCTGATCGGGGGCGATCTCGCCGGCCTGCGCGGCGCGGGCGAGCCGTGCCGCCGCCTGCGCGATGTCCCAGCGGCCGCCGTAGTTCACTGCAATGTTGAGCATGAGCTTGGTGTTGGCCGCGGTCTTGTCCATCGCGGCGCGCATGCGCGAAGCGAGCGCCGGCGCGAATGCGGCCAGTTCGCCGACGAAGCGGATGCGCACGCCGTGGCCGTGCAGTTCGTCCACCTCGCGGTCGAGCGCCTTGAGGAACAGTTCCATCAGCGCGCCGACTTCGTCCTCGGGGCGCTGCCAGTTCTCGCTCGAAAACGCGAACAGCGTCAGCGCCGCGATGCCGCGGCGCAGGCAGAACTCGATCGCGTTGCGCACGGCCTTCTGGCCGGCGTGATGGCCGAAGGTGCGCGGCCGCAGGCGCTTGCGCGCCCAGCGGCCGTTGCCGTCCATGACGATGGCGACGTGGCGCGGCAGTCGATGAGGGGCGCCGGCGGGCGGGGGAGTCAGCGGATCCAGGATCGTGCTCCGCTCAGAGCGCCATCAGTTCTTCTTCCTTGGCCTTGACTACGGCGTCGACGTCCTTGATCGCCTTGTCGGTCAGCTTCTGGATGTCTTCCTCGGCCTTGCGCTCTTCGTCCTCGGTGACCTTCTTTTCCTTGAGCAGCTCCTTGACGTGCTGCATCGCGTCGCGGCGCACGTTGCGCACGGCGACCTTGGCGTCCTCGCCTTCGCTGTGGACCTGCTTGGACAGCGCCTTGCGGCGTTCTTCGGTCAGCGGCGGCAGGTTGATGCGGATCACCGTGCCGGCGGTGTTCGGGTTCAGGCCGAGGTCGGAGGAGATGATCGCCTTCTCGATCGGCTGCACCATGGTCTTTTCCCAGGGAGTAATCGTCAGCGAACGCGAGTCCTGCACGGCGACCGTCGCGACCTGGGACAGCGGCATGTCGCTGCCGTAATAGTTGACCTTGATGTGGTCGACCAGCGCCGTCGTCGCGCGGCCCGTGCGCAGGCGCTGGAGGTCGTGCTTCAGCGCGTCCACGCTCTTGGCCATTCGGGTCTGAGCGTCTTGCTTGATGTCGTTGATCATGGCGGCGAATCCTTGGGCCGAAACAAAGCGGCCGGAGTATAGCAGCGCCCCGGCGGGCGGCGTGCCGCACGCGGCGGCGCTGCGCCCTCTGCCCGCGACGGAACGCCTGCGGCTACAATTCCGGCCCATTTTTCGACGCGAACAGGTAACGCAATGGGCAGATTGATGGCCATCGAAGGGCGCAAGAACGCCCAGGATGCGCGGCGCGGCAAGATCTTCACCAAGGTGATCCGCGAGATCGGCGTGGCCGCGCGCGCCGGCGGCGGCGATCCCGCCGGCAACCCGCGCCTGCGCCAGGCGATGGACAAGGGCCTGGCCGCGAACATGTCCAAGGACGTGATCGAGCGCGCCATCAAGAAGGCCACGGGCGAGCTCGAAGGCGTCAACTACGAAGAAATCCGCTACGAGGGCTACGCACCGGGCGGCGTCGCCGTCATCGTCGACTGCATGACCGACAACAAGGTCCGCACCGTCGCCGATGTGCGCCATGCCTTCACCAAGTGCGGCGGCAACCTCGGCACCGACGGCTCGGTGTCCTTCATGTTCAAGCGCCTCGGCGTGCTGAGCTACCATGGAAGCCGCGGGCCTGCCGCCCGAACACGCCGAAGTCGGCCTGCGCGCCGACAACGACATCGCGGTGTCGGGCGACACGGCACAGGCCGTGCTCAAGATGATCCACATGCTCGAAGACCTCGACGACGTGCAGAACGTCTATTCGAATGCGGACGTGAAGGCGTAGGGCAAAGAAAGAAACCAGGGGGTAGCGGTTAGAAACTGGAGAAAGCCTCCGCTCGCTCAAGTTCTAACCGCTACCCCCTGGTTATTTACGTGTGATCCGCGCAGCGCAATTGCGGCGCCCGAGTTCACGTCACCAGCGTCCCCACCGCTTCCCCGCGCGCGATGCGCAGCAGATTGCCCGGCACGCCCATGTCGTAGACGCGCAGCGGGATCTTGTTGTCCCGGCACAGCGCGATCGCGGTCGTGTCCATGACCTGCAGGTTGCGCTGGATCACGTCGGAATAGCTGAGCTTCTCGTAGCGCTCGGCGTTCGGATCCTTCTTCGGATCGGCGCTGTAGATGCCGTCGACCTTGGTCGCCTTGAGCAGCAGGTCGGCACCGACCTCGATCGCGCGCAGCGCCGCGGCGGAGTCGGTCGTGAAGAACGGATTGCCGGTGCCAGCCGCGAACAGCGCGATGCGGCCTTTTTCCAGATGGCGGATCGCACGGCGGCGGATGAAGTCCTCGCAGACTTCGTTGATCTTGATCGCGCTCATGACGCGCGCGTAGGCGCCGAGTTTTTCCAGCGCGTCCTGCATCGCGAGCGCGTTCATGACGGTCGCGAGCATGCCCATGTTGTCGCCGGTCACGCGGTCCATGCCGGCCTTGGCCAGACCTTCGCCGCGGAAGATGTTGCCGCCGCCGATGACGACGCCGACCTGCACGCCGGCGCGCTGGATTTCGATGATTTCCTTCGCGAGGCGGGTCAGCACTTTCGGATCGATGCCGTAGTCGGCGTCCCCCATGAGCGCTTCGCCGCTGAGTTTGAGCAGGATGCGCTTGTATCTGATCTCGTTGGGCATGGGCGAACTCCGGGCAAGGCAAGGCCACCGTGCGGACTGCTGACGGCGCCGGCCTGGGTGATGGGAAGCGGATACGGGGCCGGGCGGCCCGCAAAATGCGCGCGATGATACAGCAATGTCATAAACGCGGGCGCAGCTGCAGGTGCGCGCGCGCGAATTTCGTCGTCCGCC
>CAMLLF010000347.1 GCA_946480705.1 uncultured Lysobacteraceae bacterium
AAGGTGATGGCGAACACGAGGTTCACGTTGACGCCGGCCGCAGCCAGCATCGCGCGGTCGTCCACGCCGGCGCGGATCATCGCGCCGACGCGCGTGCGGTTCAGCAGCCACCACAGCCCGACGCCGATCGCGATATCGCCGTAGCTGCCGGTCGACAGCGCGGCGAACAGCACGCGCACCGCGCTCAGCAAGGCCTGCACCGTGCCCAGTGCGACGACGGCGCCGGCGATGCGATTGCGCAGCAGGAAACGCAGCCCTTCGGCGAGCGCGTGCAGCGGATTCTCAGCGGCGCTGCCGGCCGGCTGCAGTGACGGCAGGCGACGCAATGGCAGCAATGTAGCGAGCGTGCCGATGCCGGCCAGCAGATAGTTCCAGCGCACGCCGGCCGCCGCGATCACGACGCTGCCGACCAGCGGCGCGAGCACGGCACCGAAGCGCGTCGTCATCATGCTGAGCGCGCCGGCGGCCGGCAGATGCTCGCGACCGACGAGGCCCGGTATCGCGGCCATCAACGCGGTGATGCCCATCGCGCCGAAGAAGCCGTCCCAGAACGACACGAGATACAGCGCGACGAGCGACGGCGCCGCGACGAAGCTGTTGAGCGCGAGCGCCAGGAAGCCGATGCCGCAGAGCGCGCGCGCCGACAGAATCAGACGGCGGCGGTCGTAGCGATCCGCACAGACGCCGCCGCAGAGCAATCCGATGAACATGCCGGCGCCGTCGAGCGCGAGCGCGAAGCCGACCTGCAGGGTCGAGCCGGTCAAGGCATGGATCTGCACGGGCACGGCGACCGTGAGCAGGCCGAGCGCGAACACGGACATGAGACGCGCGAC
Source organism: uncultured Lysobacteraceae bacterium (assembly GCA_946480705.1). Next base: position 834 of record CAMLLF010000347.1, read on the forward strand.
GAAAACGGCGCGGAAATGCGCGTTCTGCCGCAGCAGACCGACATCGACGAACAACGAAGGAGAACGCATGCGCGGCGGCGAGCCTCAAGGGACGGCGCATTGCACTGCTGCGGCGAATCGGCCGTTCGTCGAACGCCGAATCGCGACCTCGCGCTTGCCTGCCGTCGGTGCCATCCGAGCGGACCGCCATGCTACCATGAACGAATCGAAATCAGAACTATTCGCATTTGTCAGTTGTGGCCGTTCCATCGCTGATGCCGGCGCGCGACGCGCGCGCGACACGACTGCTGCTCTGCGTCGCCGCGCTGGTCGGCGCAGTGATCGCGAGCGTGCTGATCGGCGCAAAGCCCATCGCGATCGGCAGCGTGATCGATGCCTTGTTCGGCCGTGGCATCGACGCCGATGCGGTGATCGTGCGCGAAGGACGCCTGCCGCGGACCCTGCTCGGTCTGCTGGCCGGAACCGCGCTCGCACTCTCCGGCGCGCTCGCGCAGGCACTCACGCGCAATCCGCTCGCCGATCCGGGACTGCTTGGCGTCAACGCGGGCGCGAGCTTCGCGATGGTGCTCGGCGTCGCCTTGTTCGGCGCGAGCCAGCCTGGTCCGCTGCTCGCGTTCGCATTCTGCGGCGCGGCCGCGGCAGCGGCGCTCGTCTACTGGCTTGGTGCAACCGCCGGCGCGACCGAGCCCGCGCGATTCGTGCTCGCCGGCATCGCGCTGAGCGCGGTGCTCATGGGTTTCTCATCGGCGCTGACGCTGTTCGATGCGCCGGCCTTCGATGCGATCCGCCACTGGAGCGCCGGCACGCTCGCCGTGCGCGACGGCGCGCTGACGCGTTGCGTGGCCGCACCGATCGCGCTCGGCATCGCGCTCTGCGCGCTGCTCGCGCGACCGCTCGATGCGCTCGTGCTCGGCGACACGCTGGCGCGCGCGCTCGGCGCGAACCCGCGACGACTGCAGTCCGCCGTCATCGTCGCGATTGCGCTGCTCTGCGGCGCGACCACGGCCGCCGCCGGGCCGATCGCGTTCGTCGGACTGATGATTCCGCAGTTCGCGCGCCGGCTCGGCGGCGCCGAGCTGCGCTGGGTGTTCGCGTTCAGCGCGGTACTCGGACCGGTACTGCTGCTCGCGGCCGACATCGTCGGCCGCGTGATCGTCGCGGGCGAACTGCGCGTCGCCGTCGTGACGGCGTTCGTCGGCGCCCCGGTGCTGATCGCGTTCGCGCGCCGCGAGCGGAGCGACGCCTGATGCCCGCGCGCGATCATCTGATCGGCAGCCTCGACGGTCCGCTGAGTCTGCGCTGGCAACCCCGGCGCGCACTGATCGATCTTGCCTGCATCGCGCTCGCGCTGGCGCTCGTCGCGATCGCGCTGCGCAGCGGACGGCTCGGCGGCGACGGCGCCGATCCGTTCGCGCTGCTGCGCAGCGACGCGCCGTCGCGCCTGCAGACCATCGTGCTGCACTGGCGCCTGCCGCGCGCGCTGTTCGCACTCGTGTTCGGCGCGGCGCTGGGCATGTCCGGCGCGCTGTTCCAGTCGCTGATCCGCAATCCGCTCGGCAGCCCCGACCTCGTCGGCTTCAACAGCGGCGCGCATACCGGCGCGCTGGTCGTCATCACGCTGCTGCACGGCGGCCACGGCGCAATCGCGCTCGGCGCGATCGCCGGCGGGCTCGGCGCCGCGGCGCTCGTCTGGCTGCTCAGCGCGGGACGCGGTCTGCAGGGGCTGCGCCTGATCCTCATCGGCGTCGGCGTCAGCGCGCTGCTCGGCGCGGTCAATCTCTGGCTGTCGCTGCGCGCCGATCTCGATACGGCGATGGGCGCGGCGCTCTGGGGCGCCGGGTCGCTCAACGGCATGAGCTGGGCGAAGGGCCTGCCGGCCGCGGCGATCGCCGTCGCGGCGCTCTGCATCGGCTGCGCGCTCGCGCGGCGGCTGCGCCTGCTCGAACTCGGCGACGCGAGCGCCGGCACGCTCGGCGTGCCGGTGCGTGCGACGCGCAACGCGCTGCTCGCGCTCGGCGTGATCCTGAGCGCCGCCGCGACCGCGGCCTGCGGGCCGATCGCCTTCGTCGCGCTCGCCGCGCCGGCGATTGCACGGCGGCTCGGCGGCGGCCTGCATCGCAGCGCCGTGGTCGGTGCGCTGCTGCTGCTCGGGGCGGATCTCCTCGCGCAGCATGCGTTCGCGCCGCACCAGCTGCCGGTCGGACTCGTGACGAGCTGCCTCGGCGGCGTCTATCTCGTCGTACTCCTGCTGCGCCGCCCTGCCCCGCTCGCGCCCACCTGAGAGCCCCGCCATGGCCGACGCCTCCGAACACCGCCGCCCGCGTCCCGCGGGCCTGCAGACCGAAGCGCTGCAGCTGCGCTACGGCGCGCGCGCGATCTGCAGCGATCTGGATCTATCCATTCCTGCACAACGCTTCAGCGTCATCGTCGGCCCGAACGGCTGCGGCAAGTCGACCCTGCTGCGCAGCCTCTGCCGGCTGCTCGCACCGGCGGGCGGCCGCGTGCTGCTCGACGGCCGCGACATCCGCGAACGTCCCGCGCGCGATCTCGCGCGCGAACTCGGCCTGCTGCCGCAGGGTGCGCTCGTGCCCGATGGCATCCGCGTCGCCGAACTCGTCGCGCGCGGGCGCTACCCGCACCAGACGCTGCTGCGGCAATGGAGCCGCGCCGACGCCGACGCCGTCGCCGCGGCAATGGCGGCGACCGATGTCGCCGCACTCGCCGACCGCCGCGTCGACGAACTCTCCGGCGGCCAGCGCCAGCGCGTCTGGGTCGCGCTCGCGCTCGCCCAGGAAACGCCGCTGCTGCTGCTCGACGAGCCGACGACCTATCTCGACCTCAGTCACCAGATCGACCTGCTCGAGCTGTTCCGCCGGCTCAACCGCGAACAGGGCCGCACGCTCGTCGCGGTGCTGCACGACCTGAATCAGGCCTGTCGCTATGCCGACCATCTGATCGCGCTGCGCGACGGCCGCGTCGTCGCCCGCCGGCACGGATCGTCGACGCCGCGCTGGTGCGCGCCGTGTTCGACCTCGACTGCCTCGTCATCGACGATCCGGTCAGCGGCACGCCGCTCGTGATTCCGCGCGGCCGCGCGCGCTGATCGCTCCCGCGACGCGCAACGGCGTCGCGCGAGTGCGCCGTCAACCGATGCCCGAATCGCGCAGGCGCTGCGCGAGCAACGCACCGACCGCCTGCAGGTTCTGCGGATCGAGCAGATCCTCGTGCGCGCAGTCGAGCTCGTGCACGTGCAGCGCATCGAGATACGGCGCCCAGCTGTCGCGCACGTCCCAGCCTGCGGGCAAGGTGCGCGTCGCGACGAACAGCACCGCGTCGCCGGCGAGCTTCGGCGTGCGCGCCTGCGACAGCAGCCGCACGGCGTCCTGGTAGTTCGCGACGATGCGCTCGAACATCGCGGCCTTCTCGCGCTGCACCAAGGCGTCGTCGTCGGTGTCGGCCGCGGCCAGGAACTGCGCCTGCTCGCGCTCGACTTCCGACTGCGCCTCGGCCTCGGCAGGTCCGCTCCAGTCCTGTCCTTCGGGTGGATATGTATCCAGCAGTCCGAGAAACGCGACGGTTTCGCCGGCCGCGCGCAGCCGCGCGGCGATGCCGTGCGCGACGGTGCTGCCGAGCGAATAGCCGAGCAGCCGGTAGGGCCCCTGCGGCTGCACGCGGCGCAGGTTCGCCAGATGCCGTTCGCAGACCGCGTCCATGTCGGCGCTCGCGGCGATCGCGCCGTCGGGCCGCGGCGACTGCAGGCCGATCAGCGGCAGCCCTTCGGGCAGATAACGCGCGAGTCCCGCGTACTGCCAGGCGAAACCCGACGCGGGATGGATGCAGACGAGCGGCATGCCCTCGCCGGCGCGCAGCGACAGGATCTCGCCGAAGCCGGCGTTCGCCGCGGCGGCGCCATCCGTAGCCGACAGCAGCGCGGCGAGCGTCGCGACGCTGGCCGCGCCCATGATCTGCCCGACCGATACGGGCCGCTGCAGCACGCGACGCAGTTCGGCGGCCAGGCGCATCGCGGCCAGCGAATGGCCGCCGAGTGCGAAGAAATCCGCATCGGCGGCGACCGTGTCGCGTTCGAGCACCTGGGCGAACGCCCGCGCGATCAGCCGTTCGAGTTCGGTCTGCGGCTCACGCGCATCGCTGCTGTGGAGTTCCGGCGCCGGCAGCGCCTGGCGATCGAGCTTGCCGCTCGTGCTCAGCGGCAGCGCCGCGAGCTCGACGAACGCGACCGGGACCATGTGCGCCGGCAACTGTTGCGCGAGCGCCGTGCGCAACGTCGACGCGTCGAACGCTTGCGCGTTTCGCGGCACCACGTAGCCGACGAGCTGGCCGTCGGGCGAGATGGCGGGGCCCCAAAGCTGCT
>CAMLLF010000348.1 GCA_946480705.1 uncultured Lysobacteraceae bacterium
ACCCTTCGACCTTGTATTGACCGACTACAAGATGACCGGCATGGACGGCGTGCAGCTGGTCAACCTGCGCGGTACGGCCAGCGTCACCAACTCCAGCTTCACCGGCAACTTCCATCGCCAGTTCGAAGTGCAGAACCGCAATGCGGCGACGGCGCTGGCACTGACGGTGAACAACGTGACGTTCGACCGCGGCACCTACATCTCGACGTCGGGCCAGAACGTGCTGGTCGCCGGCCACGGCACCTCGCAGCCGATGACGACCACGATCACCAACTCGATCTTCCGCCGCAGCTTCGGCTCGGCCATTACCGCACAGGGCGTCGACAACGCGGCGATGACGTTCAATATCGGCTCGGCCGGAAACCCGAACACGTTCACCGACAATTCGCTCGCGATGCAATTCCTGACCGACAACGCGGCGACCATGAACGCGACGGTGACGAACAACACCGTCACGGTCACCGGCACCGTCACCTCGGGCGCCACGCCGATCACCTTCCGCAAGGGCGCGAACGCGACCGGCCTGTACATCGGCAACTTCACCAACAACACGATCGGCAATGGGACGGTCGCGTCGGGCGCCAACTGCGGCGGCTGCAACGGCCTGTCGATCACCAACGAGGGCAACAGCGGCGGGATGCGGATGACGGTCAGCAACAACACGATCCAGCACGTCCCGCAACGCGGCATGGAGGTGCTGGGCCAGGCCAACGACACGACCGGTGTGGTCGTGACGAACAACCAGTTCGCCTCGCCCGACGGTACGCCGGGCGTGCGCATCGGCCACGCCATCTTCATGCAGTCGGGTACTTCCGATGCCGACGGCAGCCAGATGTGCGCCGACATCCAGGGCAACACGATCCTGCCGAATCCGGGCTTCTGGGATGCGATCACGAGCGGCAATATCCGTCTTCGCATCTTCCCGGGTGAAACCGGCGCGCCGGTCGCGACCTTCCGCATGCGCAACGTCGGCGGCACCGGCACGCCGACGGACGTCGCCAACTACCTCAACGGTGCGAACACGAACGGTCTGGCGTCGGCCACCTCGAGCGCCGTCACGCCGAACTACCAGACCGGTACCGCGGCGTGTTTCTGAGACAGCGCGATCTGATACAACGCGAACAATGAGAAAACCACCGCCGGCCTGGCCTTGCGCCAGGCCGGCGCGGTGAGTCGCACCGCACGGACGCGATGCACAGCTGGTACGCAGTCGATTCATTCCGACCACGCAGAGCACCACCAGGGGAGGCGTCATGGCAGAGCCATTCTTAGCCGAAGTCCGTATCTTCAGTTTTGTGTTCGCGCCCAAGGGTTGGGCGCTGTGCAACGGGCAGCTGATGCCCATCAACCAGAACCAAGCCCTGTTCTCGCTGCTCGGTACTACCTACGGCGGCGACGGCCGCGTGAATTTCGCGCTGCCCGACCTGCGCAGCCGCGTGCCGGTCTATGTCGGCGGCAGTTCGGGCTTCACGCTCGGCGAACGCGGCGGCGAGCCCGCGCACACGCTGAGCATCAGCGAACTGCCGCAGCACAACCATTTCGTCAATGCGACGTCGGCGGCCGCGACCATCTCGATCGCAAATGCGACGTCGATGTTCGGCTCGGTCTCCTCGAGCCTGTACAACCCGGTGACGGCGCTGACGACGCTGCATCCCTCGTCGCTCACCAACACCGGCGGAAGCCAGGCGCATCTGAACATGATGCCGTTCCTGACCCTGAGCTTCTGTATTGCCCTCCAGGGCATCTTCCCGAGCCAGACCTGAGGAGAACGCGACCATGGCACAACCTTATGTCGGCGAAATCCGTATGTTCGGCGGCAACTTCGCGCCCGTGGGCTGGATGTTCTGCGACGGCCAGCTCCTGCCGATTTCCGAGAACGAAACCCTGTTCCAACTGATCGGAACGACCTACGGCGGCGACGGCGAGTCGACCTTCGCGCTGCCGAACCTGCAGGGACGCGTACCGCTGCACCAGGGCAACGGTTTCATCCTTGCCGAAACGGGCGGTCTTTGCGCAAGCTCCTACGCTGCAGGCCTACATCGTCGAAGCCTCGAGTCAGAATTTCGGTCCGGCCACGACGATCACCAGCACCGGAGGCAGTCAGCCGCACGAGAACATGCAGCCGTACCTGTGTGTGAATTTCATCATTTCGCTGTTCGGCATATTTCCGAGTCCGACCTGAGGGGGGCGAGTCATGGCAGATCCTTTTGTTGCTGAAATCCGCATCTTCGGGTTCAACTTCGCGCCGCGTGGTTGGGCGACCTGCGATGGCCAGTTGTTGCCGCTGTCGCAGAACACCGCGCTGTTCTCGCTGCTGGGCACTACCTATGGCGGCAACGGCAAGAGCAACTTCGCGCTGCCCGACATGGCCGGCAATGTTCCGATGCATCCGGGACAGGCGGCGGGCGGTTCGCTCTTCGACCTTGGCCAGATCGGCGGTTCGGCCACGGTCACACTGCTCGAATCCGAGATGCCGGCGCACAACCACATCATGCGCGTCGCGTCGGACATCGCCACCGAGAACTCGCCGGCACCCGACCGGGTGCTGACCTCGTCGAACAACGGCAGTGCGTACGCGCCGTCCGGCACGACGCCGGTCGTGCAGATGAACTTCCAGGAGCTGTCGATCACCGGCAGCGGCATGCCGCACAACAACCTGCAGCCGTATCTCACGCTGATGTTCTGCATCGCGCTGCAGGGCGTGTTCCCGCCGCGCGGTTGATACGCCGATCCGACGGGCCTACCGCCCGTCGGTCTTTTCGCAACGGCCCGCAGTTCTGCGGGCCGTTCGTTTGTAACAAGCGGTAAAACTGCTGCGCCGGCGCACGCATGCGCTTTGGGCGCTGTACTGCCGCACGTTACAGTGAGTAACAGTTCGGCATCAGGGGATGCCGGCACAGGGGATTTCTATGAAACGTCGGGAATTTCTCGGCGCGCCAGCGGCGCTGCTCGTCCTTCCTTTTGCCGGCGCGCTGAGCGGCACCGCCGCGGCGGCGAACACGCTGCAGTTCACGTTGCTGCGGCTCGCCGGCAGCGGCGGCGACGGCGAAGTCACCGGCGGCTGGCAGAGCGCATGGCCGCAGGCCGTGGCGAGTCTGACCCGCGCGCGCATCGTGTTCCGCGGCGTCGTGCAGGCCGCGCCGAGCACGCTCGGTCCGGTCGACATCGAATCGGCGTTCTTTTCCGACAAGGGCGGCGGCGTCAATCTCGCCCATGTCTACAGCGCGCGGACCGGCGGCGTCGTCAGCGGCAGCAAGGCCATTTCCTTCGGTGCCGAAGCGGCGTCCTTCGGCGGTCTCGTCGTCACGCCAGTCACCGGTCAGCGCAGCGTGCGCACATCGACCAGCGTGATCCTCGGCGACAGTCGCACGGGCCGGCTCACCGAGGGCCGTTACGTGCTGCTGCACGGCAGCAAGGTCAACGCGGCCGACTATGTCTGGAGCGGCTACGACGACCGGCCGCTGAGCCGCCGCGACCGTCGCGCCGTCACTGCGGACTATCTCGTCTTCGACGTGGAGCCCGCTTGAGCAGACTCCCGTTCGCGCAGCGGCTCCCGCTGCAGTGTCCCGGTCTGGAATTCGTCCCGGAGCAGGATGCCGATACCGCGTTCGTTTGCGAGCTCTACGCGTCGACGCGCTGGCAGGAAATGGCGCAGACGGCCTGGGACGACGACGCAAAGCGTGCGTTCCTCTACAAGCAGTTCGAGCTGCAGCGCGACCACTACCGCAAGAACTACGTCGGTGCCGAGTTCCTCGTCGTGCGTCAGCACGGTCAGCCGATCGGCCGCATCTACCTCTTTGCGTCCGCGCGTGAAATCCGTCTCATGGATGTCGCGCTCGTGGACGTCAAGCGCGGGCAGGGGCTCGGCCGCGCGATGATCGAAGGACTGATGAAGCTCGCGCGCGAAGACGCTGCCGACATCACCTTGCACGTCGAGCCCAACAATCCGGCGCTGCAGCTGTATCGCCGGCTCGGTTTCTCGCTGATCGAGGACCGCGGCGTCTATCACTTCCTCGGCTGGAAACCCGGCACCGTTCCGGCGTGAGCGTTCCGATGCGTCGGACGGCCTCAGTTGAACGTGATTTCGTAGCACATGCCCTTGCCGTCCGGGCCGATCGGTACGATGAACAGATCGAGATCGCCCAGCGTCGGGTGCTGCAGGCGAAAGATGCCTTGCGGAATCACGCGGCTCGCGCCGTTCTCGCGCAGAGTCAGCAGGAACGGCGCCTCGGCCCTCGGGCTCGGATTGGCCAGGGTCCTGGCCTGCACGAGCTCGAGATCGGCGTATTCGGGGCCGTTGCCGCTCAGGCGCAGCGAGGTGCCCACGAGCGTCTCGAATTGGTCGACCTTGATCTGGTCCAGCATGGGTGCGCTCCGCGGGAAGAGCGCTGAGCGTAGCGGCTCGCCGCGTGCGCTCACAAGGCGGCGCAAACGCGCGGGGCTCCTGCGAGCCCCGCGCGCGTCACGGACTCGCCGTCACTCAGCGGAACGCCGCGACCGTCGCTGCGCGCTGGTTCAGCACGCGCGCGTTGTTGTGCGTCGACGTAGTGCCCATCGCGACGCCGTTGTAGGTCCTGTTCGGATTCGACCAGTAGTTGATGCGCGTGCAGCTCGCGCCCGAACACGCATAGGCCATGATCGTGCGCCAGCCATTCGTCGGACGCTGATAGCCGTGGCCGTAGGCATACGGCGATCCGCTCGCATTGGCCGGATCGTGGTTCGCGCCGAAGTTGTGGCCGATCTCGTGCGCGAAGGAGTAATAACCCGTCGCACAGGTGCGCGCGACGACGCTGAAGGCCGTCGACGCGCTCGAGTTGAGATAGCCGATGCCGCAGGCGGCGCTGCCGTTGACGATGAGCACGGCCACGTCGGCGGCGACGTTGTTGCGCGTCGTGTGGATCGAATCCATGTAGCCGTCGCCGGTGCCGCGGTAGCGCGACAGCTCGGTGCTGAAATTGCCGGTCTCGGTGTAGCTCACGAGACCCGTGCCGGCGAGCTGCAGCGTGATCGTGACGGCACTGTTCGCATAGCCCTGATTGGTCTCGGACACGGCGAGGTTGATCAGGCTCGACATGCTCGGCGTCGCGTTGTTCGCGGCGCTCGTGTAGTTCACGAGTGCGCGCACGACCGTGTTCGCGGCGACCGCCTTGGACGGCGCGAGCGACAGGCGCCAGACGGCGCCCTCGGCCCCGA
>CAMLLF010000349.1 GCA_946480705.1 uncultured Lysobacteraceae bacterium
CGCCGTCGGTCGTCGCGGCGCAGGCGTGCGTGCCGCCGATCGCGAGCGGGCCGGCGGCCTTGCCGGCGAGTCCGATCACGGCGACAGGCAGCGCGCGCAGGCTGCGCACGCCGCCGCCGTTGCCGAGGTCGCCGCTGTAGTCCGCACCCCAGCACCAGACGCTGCCGAAACGCACGGCGCAGGAAATGTCATCGCCGGCGACGATCTCGGTCACGCCGCTGTCGAAGCCGCTGACCGCATCGGGCGAATACTGATGGTCGTTGACGATGCCGTTGCCGAGCGCGGCGTAGCCGTCGTAGCCCCAGCATTTCGCCGCGCCGTTCTGGATCGCGCAGGTGTGCGAGATGCCGGGGCTGATCCGCGTGACGCCGCTGTCGAGCGTCGCGACCGGCTGCGGCGTCGCGCGGAATCCGTCGTTCGTGCCGAGGCCGAGCTGGCCGTCGGTGTTGAGCCCCCAGCACTTGGCCGCGCCGCCCTGGATCGCGCAGGTGTGGTTCGCGCCGGCCTCGATGTCGGTCACGCCGCTGGCCATGCCGACCACGGCGACCGGCTGCAGGCGGTCGACGGTCGTGCCGTCGCCAAGTTCGCCGTTGCCGTTGTAGCCCCAGCACCAGACCCCGCCGTTGCGCAGCGCGCAGCTGTGCCGGTCGCCCGCGGCGACGCGCGTCACGCCGCTCTGCAGGCTCGGTATCGGCGTCGGCGCGCGCCGCGTGATGACGATGCCGAGGCCGAGCTGGCCTTTCTGGTTCGCACCCCAGCAGCGCACCCCGCCGGCCACGACGGCGCAGGTGTGATCAATGCCGGCCGCGAGCGAGCTCGGACGCTCGGGCATGTTGATCGTCGGACCGGGCGTGGATTCGTTCGTCGACAGCGTGCCGCGTCCGAGCTGGCCGAGTGCGTTGTAGCCCCAGCAGTGCACGCCGTTGCCGACCGTGACGCAGGTGTGGCTGGTCCCGGCGGCGATCAGCGCCGGCGCGTCGTAGCTGCCGGGCACGGCCACGGGCCAGGTCCGCACGTCGGCCGATCCGTCGCCGAGCTGGCCGTTGATATTGAGTCCCCAGCACTTCGCGCCGCCGCCGCTCGTGCGCACGCAGCCGTGCGCGTTGCGCGTCGTCAGTGCCGCCGTCGCACCGAGACCCGGGATCGCGAGCGGGCTCGAACGGCTGCCGATGCCGCCGGACTGGCCGAGGCCGTCGTCGCCCCAGCAGTACACGGCGTTCGCCGTCCGCGCACACGTGTGCTGCGAACCGGCGGCGATCGCCAGCGCCGGCAGGCCGAGGTTGTCGACGACGACCGGCGTCAGGCTCGATGTCGTGTTGCCCGTGCCGAACTGGCCGAAGCTGTTGTCGCCCCAGCAGAACACGGCGCCGCTCGCGCGCCGCGCGCAACTGTGCACCGCACCCGCGGACACGTCGGCGACATCCGTCAGCCCCGCCACCACGGCGGGCGAGATCTGCGCGGTCGCGGCAGTGCCGTTGCCGATCTGTCCCGACAGATTCGAGCCCCAGCAATACGCCTGGCTGCCGACGACGGCGCAGGTGTGCAGCGTGCCGGTGCTCAGGCTCTTCACCTCGCCCGACAGCCCGGCGACCGGATGCGGGAACGCGTAGTCGAATTCGTCGCCGCTGCCGAGCTGGCCGTAGAGATTGTTGCCCCAGCATTTGATGACGCCGTCGACGACGGCGCAGGTGTGAAAGTCGCCGGCGGCGACCTGCGTCGCGACGCCGCCGAGCTGTTCCACGCGCACCGCGATCGAACGGTCGTTGCTGCCGCCGTCGCCGAGCTGGCCGAACTGATTGAAGCCCCAGCACCAGATCTCGCCGGCGACCAGTGCGCAGGCATGGCCGCCGCCGGCCGCCAGCGCCGCGATCGGCGCGGCCGGCAGACCGGTAATGCGCTGCGGATCGACCGACGGATATTCGGAATCGTTGCCGAGCTGGCCATAGAGGTTGTTGCCCCAGCAATACACCTCGCCCGCGCCGAGCGCGGCACAGGTGAAGGCGCCGCCGACCGTCAGATGATTGATGCCCTCCAGCGGCACCGGCACGCCGCGCGCGTCGAATGCGGCAACCGCCGCTCCGGTAGCGAGCCATGCAACCGCGGCGAAGCCGCGCACCCAGCAACGACGACGATCCGGCATCGCGGACAATCCCTGCAGGCTCGCGCCCGATTCCGAATCATAGGCCGGAATGCGGACGGGTCGATCGCGACTGCGTCGCACCGGATACACGACGCTGCCGGTTGCCGGCGATTCGCGCGCGCCTCGCAACTACGAGCAGTCAGACCATCGCCGCGGGCTGCTCGCGCCGCTTGCGCTCGCGGTAACCGCGCGGCGTGTCGCCGGTCAGCGCCTTGAACTGCCGCGTGAACGCACTCTGGTCGGCATAGCCGCAGGCGCTCGCGATCGTCGCGACGCTGTCCTCGCCGCCGGCCAGCAGCCGCGTCGCGGCCTCGATGCGCGTGCGCGCGAGCAATTGCATCGGCGTCAGATCGAACAACCGCTTGACGAGCCGTTCGAGCCGGCGCGTGCCGAGCCCGGCAATCCGCGCGAGCCCGTCGATACGCAGCGTCTCGCCGTAGTGCTGCTGCAGGTATTCGATCGCGCGCGCGACGCGATGGGTGCTTTCGTCGGCCGGATCGACGCTGCGGCAGATGCCGCAGAGCCCGACCACGCAGCCGGATTCCACGATGGGAAACTTGTACGAAATGCACCAGCTCGACCCGCCGTCGGCCTGCGGCACGCGCTGCAGGCGGTCGTGGATCTCGATGCGTTCGTCGAGCACGGCGCGGTCCTGCGCGTAGTAGCAGGAACCGTAGGGCTCGGGAAACAGCTCGCCCGCAGTGCGTCCGATGAGGTCGCTCTTGCTGCGCACGCCGCAGCGGTCGACGAGCGTGCGGTTGACTGCGACGTAACGCGCCTCGCGGTTCTTCACGAAAAACAGCGTGTCCTGCGCGCAGTCGAACAACCGCTCGGCCACGATCGCGGCGGACTGCATGGAAACGGAAACGCCGCCCGCCAGCCCGCTGCCGGCGCCTTGCTGGAGCCTCGACATCGCACCCTCCCGTGCCCGCGGCCCTGCGGACCGCCTCGACACGCAGCGACGCCCCCGCGACCGCTGCGGCCCGATCCGACACCCCGATTGTCGGATCCGATCAATACCTGCCTGACCGAAGCGCCGATAGTAGCCGGGTTTCGTCTCCGGTAAACCCCGAAATGAAGCAGGCGGCCCTCTACCGCCTATCCGTGCGCGGTTCCCCCTGTCCTCGTGTGGAGAAAAATGTCGATGAATACTCAGTTTCGCTGTGCCGCACTTTGTTTCGCGCTGAGTTCGGCGCTGTTCGCCGGCGCAAGTCTCGCCGCGGCGCCGGCCGCCTTCGATCATTCGCTGCGTCCGCTCGCGCGCGTCGAGCACCAGCTCATGCCCGCGGTCGACGTCAACGCACTCGTGCGCGAAGACGCGACGCGCCGCCAGCAGGATCTGCCGCCGCGCTTCGCCGCACCGATTCCGGTACAGATCACGCCGGCCAAGAGCGGCACCTGGGAAGCGCTCGATGCGCAGACCAGCATCTGGCGCCTGCGCATCACCTCGCCCGGCGCGTACTCGATCAACCTCGGCTTCACGAAGTACCGGATGCCCAAGGACGGACGCCTGCTCGTCTATCCGGCCGGCCTGCGCGCCGACGGCGACCGCTCGCTCGTGCGCGCGTTCGACGCAAAAGACAATGCCGAACATGGCCAATTGTGGACACCGGTCGTCGCCGGCGACGACGTCATCGTCGAAGTCGTCGTGCCGAACGCGCAGCGCGACGCGCTGCAGCTCGAACTGACCCAGGTCGGCCACGACTACCGCGGCTTCAACCGCGTCGCGAGCGAAATCAGCGGCGGCGGCATGAAGGACGCCGGCGACGTGTCCGGTTCGTGCAACGTCGACGTGAAATGCCCCGAAGGCGACCTGTACCGCGATCAGATCCGTTCCGTCGCGGTCTATTCGACGGGCGGCAGTACGTTCTGCACCGGCAGCCTCGTCAACAACACGGCGCAGGACAGGAAGCCGTACTTCCTCACGGCATATCACTGCAGCGTCACGTCGAGCAACGCCGCTTCGCTCGTCGTCTACTACAACTTCGAAAACTCCTACTGCCGTCCGGTCGGGAGCGCGGCGTCGGGCCAGGCCGGCGACGGCGTGATGAACACGTTCCAGACCGGCGCATTCTTCCGCGCGGGCAGCTCGCCCACCGACTTCACGCTGGTCGAACTCGACGAAGCGCCGCCGGCCGCCGCGAACGTCTATTACGCCGGCTGGGACCGCCGCAACCAGAATTTCCCGTCGGCGATCGGCATCCATCATCCGTCCACGGCCGAGAAGCGCATCAGTCTCGCGAACGGCGCGACCGCGACGACGAGCTACAACTCGACCGCCGAGCCCGGCGACGGCACGCACGTGCAGGCGCGCTGGCGGCCCGGCATCGGCGTGACGGAACCGGGTTCGTCCGGTTCGCCGCTCTACAGCAACGAAAAGCGCGTGATCGGCCAGCTCCACGGCGGCCCGTCCTCGTGCAGTGCGACCGACGCGAACAAGCGCGACTACTACGGACGTCTCTCGGTGAGCTGGGCCGGCGGCGGCACGAACAGCACGCGCCTGTCGAACTGGCTCGATCCTGGCAACACCGGCGCGCAGACTATCGACGGTCTCAACGGCAGCGGCGGCGGCAACCTGCCGCCGACGGCGAACTTCTCCTACGTCGTCAACGGCCTCAGCGTGACCTTCACCGACGGCTCCAGCGACAGCGACGGCAGCATCGCCTCGCGCAGCTGGAACTTCGGCGACGGCACGACGTCGACCGCGACGAATCCGAGCAAGACCTACGGCGCCTCGGGCACCTACACCGTCGTGCTCACCGTCACCGACAACGGCGGCGCGAGCGCAAACGTTACCAGGCAGGTCGTCGCCGGCGTCGTCGTCGACAACTTCCTGACCAACGGCGTGCCAGTCAACAATCTGAGTGGTGCGGCCAACAGCGAACAGACCTGGATGCTCACCGTGCCCGCGGGCGCGAGCAACCTGAAGTTCGTCACGGCCGGCGGCTACACCCGCGAGGACTACTGGAAAGAGCCCTTCCGAGAGGGATCGAAGATCGTGCCGTTCAAGGAAGCCGTCGCGCGAT
>CAMLLF010000350.1 GCA_946480705.1 uncultured Lysobacteraceae bacterium
GTCTTGACGCCTTCGTCGTCGAAGCCGACCGCGCCGGGCGAGCCCGGCTGGGTCTTGTCGGCGAACAGCGTCACCTGGTCGCTGCCGTACTGGAATTTCTCGCGCCACTTGTCGAGCGTCGCGAAGCTCGTGCCGGCGTAGTTGGCTTCATAGCCGAGCACGCGGTCGAGTTCGAGCGGATGGCCGACCGATTCGTGGATCGTGAGCCACAGGTGCGACGGGTCGAGCATGAGGTCGTACTTGCCCGGCTTGACTGAGCGCGCCTTGAGCTTTTCCTGCGCCTGCTTGGCCGCGGCGACGGCGTCCTCGACCATGTCGTAGGAGTTGTTGTAGACCACCGCGCCGCCGGGCAGGGTGACCTTGTCGGCGGCCTTGGGTTCGAGGTACTCGTAACCCATGCCGCGCGGATCGGACAGGCCCTGGCGCAGGCGGAACTTGCCGCTGGCCTTGTCGACCGCGGTCACGGTCATCGGCGCCCAGATGCGGTGCACGTCCTGGTCGATGTAGGAACCGTCCGTCGACGCGAAATACTTCTGTTCGTTGACGAGGAACAGCGTGGAGTTGATGAAGCTCGCGCCGGCCTTCATCGCCGCGGCGTTGACCGCGAGCAGCAGGTCGACCTTCTCCTTGATCGGCACTTCCATCGCGTTCTTCTGGATCGGCGTCTTCCAGCTGACCTCACCGACGCCCTTGACCGGCGCGAGTTCGACCGGCTTGGCCTGCAGCCGCGCATTGGCCTTGGCGATGGTCACGGCCTGGCGCGCGGCCTTGGCGACGGATTCCGGCGTCGCGATGCTGGTCGCGGCGAAGCCCCAGGTGCCGTTGGCGATCACGCGGATGCCGACGCCGGCCGATTCGGTATTGACGACGTTCTCGACGCGGTCTTCGCGCGTGACGACGAACTGGCGCAGGTAGCGGCCGATGCGCACGTCGCAGTAGCTTGCGCCGCTGGCCTTGGCCGCTTCGAGGGCGGCGTCGGCAAGCTTTTTCTTCGTTGCGACGTCGACCTTGCTCAGCAGTTCTTCCGCGGCGATCGCGCGGCCGTACACAGGCAGCAGCAGTGCGCCGACACCGGCGCCGGCGAACTGCAGGAAATCGCGTCTGTCCATACTCTCTCTCCCGATGGGCGCAGCTTGAAAGGCGGCGGCGCGCAGCAGGACGCGGGCGCAGACGCCGGGGGCGCCCGATATTCGGTCAGCGCATGCGTCGGTGTCCCGTGACGAAGGACATGGTGTCGATGTAAACGGGGTCGGGTTCACTTCCGGCGCAGGCACCGGAGGTGAACCCGACCCCGTCAATTCGCGATCAGCGCAACGTGGCGTCGCTGCAGCCGGCGATCCAGGTCTCGCGGATCGTCCAGTCGCCGCCGAGCACGACGAAGTCGGCGGCGCAGCCGGCCGCGATGCGGCCGCGGTCGCGCAGGCCGAGGAACTCGGCAGGCCAGGTCGAGGCCATGCGCGCGGCGTCTTCCAGCGGCAGGCCGAGCCGCTCGACCGTGTTGCGCACGGCGGTCAGCATGTCGAGCGCCGAACCCGCCAGCGCGCCCTGCTCGTTGACGCAGAGACCGTCGCGCACGAGCACGCGCTGGCCGGCGAGCAGGAACTCGTCGCGCTCGCCGCCGACGGGCGGCATCGCGTCGGTCACCAGGAACAGGCGGCCGCGCGGCTTGGCGCGGATCGCCGTGCGCAGGCTCGCCGCATGCACGTGGTGGCCGTCGTTGATCAGGCCGCACCAGCTGTCGGCATGGTCGAGCGCGGCGCCGACGGCGCCGGGCTCGCGGCCGGTCAGCGGCGTCATTGCATTGAACAGATGCGTCACGCCGCGAACGCCGAGCGAGAACGCATGCATGAGCTGTTCGTACGTCGCCGCGGTGTGGCCGGCCGCGATGACGACGCCGCGGCGCACGAACTCGATCAGCGCCGCGTCGTCGACCTGTTCGGGTGCTAGCGTCAGCAGCGTGACGCCGCCGCGCAGCGCGGCGGCGCGCGCGATGTCCCCGGCCTGCGGACGGACGAAGTGCGCCGCGTCGTGCGCACCCTTGCGCTGCGGCGCGAGGTAGGGGCCTTCGAGATGGATGCCGAGCACGCCCGGCACACCGGCCGCGATCGCCGCGTCGGTCGCGGCAATCGCGGCGGCCATGGCCTCGGGCGAATCGCTGATCAGGGTCGGCAGGAAACCGGTCGTGCCGTAGCGCCGGTGCGCGGCGCCGATGCGGCGGATCGTGTCGACGGTCGGCGCGTCGTTGAACAGCACGTCGCCGCCGCCGTTGACCTGGCAGTCGATGAAACCCGGCAGCAGGAAATGCCCGTGCAGGTCGCGCCGAAGGGCAGTTGTCGCGCGCAGGTCGTCGGCGGCGACGATGCCGGTGATGCGGTCGCCGTCGACGAGCACGGCGACATCGTCGCGGAAGCCGTCGTCGGTCAGCACGCGCGCATTGACGAGGGCGACGGCCATCAGACGGTTTCCGTCACTTTGTTGAGATGCGGCGGCACGTCGGGGTTGTGGCCGCGGCGCAGCGCGAGCGCGTTGCAGGCGCGATAGAAGCTCTGCACCTGCACGAGCGGCGCACAGGCCGGGTGCACGCGCTCGGGCAGCGGCAGGGTGCTGCCGGCCGGATCGCCCGGGGCGGCGACGAACACCTGCGCACCGCGCGCGCGGAACTCGGCGGCGGCGGCGAGCGTGCCGGCCTGCGTGCCGTCGTCCTGGGCGAACACGAGCAGCGGAAAGCCGCTGCCGATCAGCGCCATCGGCCCGTGCTTCACCTCGGCGGCGCTGAACGCCTCGGCATGCAGGCCGCTGGTCTCCTTGAACTTCAGCGCGGTTTCCTGCGCGGCGCCGAGACCGAGACCGCGCCCCAGTACGAACAGGTTGCGCGCACCGGCGAGGCCGTCGGTCAGTGCCGACCAGTCGCTGTCCCAGCTGCGCGCGAGCACCGCAGGCAGGGCGTCCAGTGCGTCGGCCAGTTCGCGGCGCCCGCCCCAGGCCGCGGCGAGCTGCAGCAGTGCGGACAAGGTGCACAAGTAGCTCTTTGTCGCCGCGACGCTGCGCTCGGGGCCGGCCTGCAGCGCGATCACGTCGTGCGCGACCGCGGCGAGCGGCGAGTCTTCGGTATTGACGAGCGCGAGCACCTGCGCCCCGGCGGCGCGCGCGGCTTCGGCGTTGCGCACGAGGTCGGGGCTCTTGCCCGACTGCGAGATCGCGACGAACAGCGCGCCGTCGAGCTTGAGCGGCGCGGCATAGACCGAACTCACCGACGGCGAGGCCGATGCGGTGCTCAGGCCGAGCTGGGTTTCGAACAGATATTTCGCGAACGTCGCGGCGTGGTCGGAGCTGCCGCGCGCGCAGGTCACGATGAAGCGCGGCGCGCTCGCGCGCAGGCGTGCGGCGAGGCGCGCGACCGGTGCCGCGTTCGCGTCGAGCTGCGCGCGGATCAGCGCGGCGCTGCTCTGGGCCTCGCGGAACATCAAGGTGGATTCTGCGGCGGGCAGGGCGGTCATGCGGTCCTCGGAAGAGTTTCAGGTGCCGGTGAGTTCGGCGACGAAGTCGTACATGTCGCCGCGATACCACGAGCAGGTGAATTCGACGACGCGGCCGTCGTCGAGAAAGCTGCGGCGCTCGATCAGCAGGCCCGCGGCGCCGACCGCGACGTCGAGCTGGCGCGCCTGGTCGGCGTCGAAGTTGATCGCGCGCAGGCGCTGCAGCGCGCGCTGCGGACGCAGGCCGAAGCGGTCGAGCGTTTCGTAGAGCGAATCGACGACGAGGTCGGGATCGGGCAGCAGGTTCAGCGGCACGGCCGTGCGCTCGATCGCGAGCGGCTGGTCGCCGGCATAGCGCAGGCGATACAGCCGCGCGACGCGCGCGCCCGGCGACAGCGACAGCGCCATGGCCTCCTGCGGCGTGACTTCGCCGTTGCCGCGGCCCAGGAACACCGAGCGCGGGTTCATGCCGCGCGCGCGCAGGTCGTCGCTGAAGCTGGTCAGCCGCGAGAACGACTTGACGATGCGTCCGGCGACGAACGTCCCGGCGCCCTGGCGCTGGATCAGCACGTCGTCGGCGACGAGGCCGGCAATGGCCTTGCGCACCGTGACGCGCGACAGCGCGAGCTGCTGCGCGAGGTCGCGTTCGCTCGGCAGCGCCGAGCCCGGCGGCAGGTCGCCCGCGGCGATCGCGCGCTCGATCAGATTGCGCACGCGCATCCACGCGAGTTCGCGATGCGTGGCCTTTTCGCGGCCGAGCCGGCGCCAGATCTTGAGCAGGGCGGTGGACATGGCCGGGGACAATACCAGTCGGATACCACGGGCGTAAAGCGGTTGCGAGTGGTCGTCGCGTCCGGCGACCCGCGCGGCGGGGTCGGCAGTGCGGCATTCAGGCTTCGGCCCGGCCGGGCCCGGCGGCGGAAGCGAACCCATCCCGCCCATGTCCTCCCGGTCGAGGGAAAGGTTCGCTGCGGCGCGGTTTCGTGATGTCGAAGGCGTGCGACATCCATGCCGCCGGCGCGGAAAAGCCCGCCCGTTCAAGCGAGGGCATGGGTGATGATGGGTTTCGCGGGGGCTGCGAACCGCTCAACCCGACCTGTTTCATCGGTTATTTGCCGCTGAGCCGGACCGCTCTTTCTCACTCCTCTTCACGCGCGGCTCGCCCGCCCATCACGCCCCCCTTACCGCCACTTCCCGCACCATGACCCGATACCGGCACGCCGCCACCCTGTTGCGCGGTGGTATTTCAGTGGTATTGTCCCTGCCGACCGCGCCAGGAGTGTTCCGTGACTGCACCCGCCAGCCAAGTCGACCCCTTCGATCTCGTCATCTTCGGCGGCACCGGCGATCTCGCCGTGCGCAAGCTGCTGCCGGCGCTCTATCACCGCTACGCCGACGGCCAGATCCAGCCCGGCAGCCGCCTGATCGGCGTCGCGCGCGATGCGCTCGGCGACGCCGAGTACCACGCCAGGGTCCGCGCCGCGCTCGCGAAATCGCTCGGCGAGGATCTGCCCGAAGCCACCGTGCAGGGCTTTCTCGAACTGATTTCCTACCACGCGCTCGACGCGCGCAAGGACGCCGGCTGGGACGTATTCGCCGCCACGATGCGCGTCTCGCCCGAGCGCGTCTGCGTGTTCTATCTCGCGACGAGTCCCGAGATCTCCGTGCCGATCTGCGAG
>CAMLLF010000351.1 GCA_946480705.1 uncultured Lysobacteraceae bacterium
AAGAAGTTCGGCGACCGCCTGCTGATCGACGACCTGAGCTTCCGCGTGCCGCCGGGCGCGATCGTCGGCATCATCGGCCCGAACGGCGCCGGCAAGTCGACGTTCTTCAAGCTGCTGACCGGCGTCGAGAAGCCCGACAAGGGCGAGATCGCGATCGGCCAGACGGTCCAGCTCGCATACGTCGACCAGTCGCGCGAAAGCCTTGGCAGCACCAACACCGTATGGCAGGAAGTCTCGGGCGGCTCCGACATGATCACGGTCGGCAAGTACCAGACGCCGTCGCGCGCCTACATCGGGCGCTTCAACTTCAAGGGCCAGGACCAGCAGAAGATCGTCGGCCAGCTCTCGGGCGGCGAACGCGGTCGCCTGCATCTGGCCAAGACGCTGATGCAGGGCGGCAACGTGCTGCTGCTCGACGAACCGTCCAACGACCTCGACGTCGAAACGCTGCGCGCGCTCGAAGAAGCGCTGCTGGAATTCCCGGGCTGCGCGATGGTCATCTCGCACGACCGCTGGTTCCTCGATCGCATCGCGACGCACATCCTCGCGTTCGAAGGCGATTCGCACGTGGAGTTCTTCACGGGCAACTACCGCGAATACGAAGAAGACAAGAAGCGCCGCCTCGGCGACGAAGCTGCCAAGCCGCATCGCGTGCGCTACAAGAAGCTTGCGTGAAACTTTTTTTAGATACGCCTTCGTACGAAGATAGCTGTAGATTTCCTGTCTTTCGCTTCCTATAGTCGGCAACGCATCGCGCCGCGACGGCGCGATGCGTTGCTCGATCCCGGACCCGATCACGTCTGCATCGCTTTTGCGATAGGTCGTGTGATCGTGTCCGTCGCGAAGGAAAGCAAAGATGGTCCAACCGCGTTTCAGTGTCGTCGTGCCGCACTACGACGGCAGCGTCAGCGACGAACATTTCCTGCGCGGGATGCGCAGTCTCGCGGCACAGACGTTCCAGGACTTCGAGATCCTGCTGTACCACGACGGTCCGCTGTCGCGCGCGCTGCCCGACGTCACCGGCTTCGGCTTCGGCGAGCGCCTGCGCACCCAGGTCACCGATGAACGCCACGACGACTGGGGCCATTCGTTGCGCGACCGCGGCATCAACGACGCCCGCGGCGACTACATCGTCCATTTCAATCCCGACAACGTGCTGTATCCGAATGCACTGCGCGTCGTCGACGAGTGGCGGCAATTGCCGATTCGTCCCGGACACACGCCGGAAATGACCGAGAATCCGGAAATCCTGATCTTCGCGATCTTCATGCGCGGCATGAGCTTCTCGGGCCGCGGTTCGCTCTACCGCAATTCGAACTGGACCGACACCGGGCTGCTCTATACAGGCATGCCGGCGGCGCTCGGCCTGATCGACTGCCTGCAGGTCGTCATCAAGACCTCGCTGTGGCGCGAGATCGGCGGCTGGTACGACAAGTCCCCGGAATCCGACGGGCGGATCTATCAGCGGCTCGTCGCGTCGCGCGGCGCGCGCTACGTGCCCGCCGTGCTCGGCGAGCACTGGTAGTAGGCCGCGGGCCCTACCCCGCGCGGCGCCATCGGCGCCAGAGCAGCAGTGGGGCGAGCACCGCGAAGCGCGACCACAGCCCGACAAACACGATGCCGCGCAGCAGTGGATTGCGCGCGGCCGGATCGAAGCGGCGGAACCAGCGCCACATCCCGCGATGCTTGTGCCAGGCCACGAACACGGGCCGATGGCGGCTCGAACCGCCCTTGCCGTGCACGACCGCGATGGATCCGGCGTAGCGGACGCCATAGCCGGCGTCACGCAGCCGGCGGCAAAGGTCCAGATCCTCGCAGTGCAGGAAATAGCCTTCGTCGAAGCCGCCGACCGCGTCGAACGCAGTGCGCGGCAGGAACATCAGCGCCCCCGACACGGCTTCGGCCGGCTGATCCTCGCCGCGCGTCCGTGCGTCGAGCGGCAGGTCGACACCCTCGCGTGCGCCCGACAGTCCGCTGAGCGTGGCGAGGCTGCGGCGCAAGGTCGGATCGCGGCGCAGCGACGCGGCTTCGTCGCTGCGGTCCGGATGCAGGATGCGGACGCCGAGCACGCCGAGATTGGCGATGGTCGCCGCATGCGCGCGCAGGCGCGCGATCGTGTCCGGTTCCACGAGGCAATCGGGGTTCAGCACGAGCAGACCATCGCCGCGCGCCAGCGCAGCGGCGCGGTTGACACCGGCGCCGAATCCGAGATTTTTCCCGTTATGGAGAATGCGGACACGGGCGTCGCCGTCGAACGCCGCAGCCACGCGCTCGATGCTGCCGTCGGTGCTCGCGTTGTCGCTGACGAGCAGTTCGACGGGAACATCGCTGCCGAGCACGCGGCGCATCGCGTCTACGATGCCCGGACCGCTGTCGGCGGTGACGACGACGACGCTGGTCAGGGACGGCGTCGTCATGACGTGCGGCGGGTCAGACGCCGGCCAGCAGCTTGTCGCCGGCGTCGCGCGCGTAATCCCAGAGACGCGGCCAGGCGTCGTAGTTGTCGGCGAGGTCGCCGAGTTCTTCACGCAGCGCGCGCGCGCAGCCCGCGGCATCGAATTCCTCGCTCCAGTCGCCCAGACGCGGCGGCGCCTTGGCGATCAGCGCGCGGCCGTTCGCATCGATGATGCTGCGCACGTCGGCCTGCCAGTAGACCGGTGCGTCGGTCGCGGTCTCGAACTGCTGCTGCAGCCGTTCGATCGCGTCGGCGCGCACATAGTTGAGGTATTCGCGCAGATGCGTGACGCGCGCCGGCTCGCCGGCGCCGGCGAGGTCGCGGAAGATGTCGGCGAGCAGTCCGAGCCGCTGCGCCGCGTCGCTCGCGAGGAAGTTGCCGAACTGACGCTGGATGTAGTCGGTCGCGAAATGATTGACGCGCGGCGTGCTCGCCTGCAGCGAGCGCGTCGAGCGCCGCCGCGACTGCTCCTGCAGATGACCGACGGCGACCGGCAGTTCGAGCACGAGTGCGTCGGGATGGCAGAAATGCGCGGCGGCCGAAAACAGCGCGTCCTCGCCTCGGCCGACTGCGTTCGTGCACGGCAGCAGCTGGCTGTTGTCGAACGCGAACGGCGTGAACCACGAGATGGACGACAGGCGCGCGCGATTCGTGCCCTGCCAGATGAACTGCGCCTCGATGTTGCTCATGTAGGCGTCGCGGCTTGAGCAGAGATCGGCGCGGCCGGCGGCATCGAGGTGATAGATCCAGGCCGCGCTTTCCGATCGCGCGCTGCCGTAAGTGCCCTGCTGCGTCGCGAGCACGCGCGTGTCGCTGCCCAGATGCGCGAGGCGCGCGAGATTGAGCCCGCGCAGCGATTCGCGATTGAGGCCGTACTCGCTGCGCCCGACGAGATCGCCGAGGCCGAGGCCGCAGACGTCCAGATGCAGGTTGATCGGGTCGCCGGCGATTTCCTCGCCGGCGGCGAGAGCTTCCTCCATGTTCCGGTAGAAGCGCGCGAACGGCAGTTGAGTCGGATTGAGATCGAGGCCGCCCTGGGCCAGCTCGTGGTGGCGCAGCGGCAGGCGCTGGTCGTCATCGAACAACACGAAACGGCCACCGGCCGACAGCAGCAGCGCGAGATTCCAGCTGCGGCCGCCGCCGAAACGCGTCGCGCCGGGCTGCGGCAGCAGCATTCGCTGCAGGGCCGCCTCGCTCTGCGGCGCAGCCTTGGCGAGGCGCTCGTACAGGCGCTGGCGCTCGGCGGGGCCCACGTAGGTGACCTTGCAGCCGATCGTGCGCGCGAATTCGCGCAGCAGATCGCGATGACGGTCGATGTTCGCGGCGAGCACGGAGTCGTCGAGGACGACGTAGTGCCGGCCGGCGCGGTGACGGCGTTCGTAGTCGGCGATCGATGCGAGCAGCCGTTCGAGCTGCGCCGGACGATCGCAGGCGCGCACGAAGATCGCGCGCAGCGGTGCCGGGGCGGCAGACGCGGCGCCGGCCAGCCGTTCGGTGAAGCGTGCGTCGGAGATCAGCAGATCGCGTTCGATCAGGCTTTGCAGCACGCGCGTGACCGCCTCGCGCTGGTGTTCGAGACCCGGAATCGTGCTCTGGATGCGCGCGACGTGTTCGTCGAGCGTGCGGAACTCGCGGCATTGGTCCAGCGCCTGCAGCACCTGGAACGTCATCACGTGCGCGTCGCCGGTGCGCTTGACCTGGAACACGCATTCGCTGTTCGACAGCGACGCGACGACGGCATCTTCGGATGCGAACAGCGGCGCGTTCGGGTCGGGCCGCACGGGCGCTGCCGGCGCCGGCGTCGCGTCGAAGGTGTACTGGTACTGCAGGTTGTTGCTCATGAAGCCTGTTGCCTTTGACGGAACCGGCGCGCAGCTCCGCGGGCTGCGCGCGAATCGAGATCGTGATGGCGTGTCGCGCCGCGGGCGGCGTCAGTCCGCACCGCCGCCCCAGCGGCGCCACCAGGGACGCCGGGCCGCTTCGGCCGCGCGCTTCAGCGCATCGGCGGCGGCGCGCTCGCGTTGCAACGCCGCCTCGAGCTGCGCTTCGAGTTCGGCGATGCGCGCCCCGGCAGCCATGTTCTTGCGGATTTCGTGATTGTAGTGCCGATAGACCGATTCGTCGCGGTCGCCGAACCAGGACGCGGCGGGCAGGTCGGGCAGCGGATTCCGCGAACAGACCGCGATGTAGTACATCGGCGCGTAGCCGAGTCCGCTTTCGACGCTGCCGTCGTCGCCGGCGGTCGCGTACTGGCCCGGCGCATCGAGCGACGGCGGATCGATCGTCCAGATTGCCGACTGGAACAGCAGGCGCTGCGCGTACAGCCGCACATGGCCGAACCGGCGGCGCAGCAATGCCTCGAATTCGTCGCGATACAGCTCGCGCACGTGGTATTCGTTGCGGAAGCCGGCCGCGTCGCTGTAGGTCGCCTTGTCCGGCGAGGAGATCACGAGCAGGCCGTCGTCGGCGAGCGCGTGGCAGAGGCCGTCGAGCAGCGCGTCCTGGGCCTCGACGTGTTCGAGCGTTTCGAACGACACGACGAGGTCGAAGCCGCCGGCCGGCAGCGAAAGCCGCGTGGCGTCGGCTTCGTCGAAATGCAGGTTTGCGGTATCGGCATAGCGCGCACGCGCGTGCGCGACGGCGGCCGGGTCGACGTCGAGGCCGAGCACGGAGCCGGCGACCTGCGCAAGCAGC
>CAMLLF010000352.1 GCA_946480705.1 uncultured Lysobacteraceae bacterium
GGCCTGCTCGCCGGCACGGTGTGGCGGAACTATCTGCTCGTCAGCACGCAGTGGCCGACCGAGCCGCAGAGCCCGACCGATCCGAACGGCGTGCCGGCACCGGCCTTCCTCGCCAACACGACGCTCGAGACCTACGTGCAGGGCACCGTGCCGCAGGCCTCGTCGAGCTGCATGAACTGCCACGGCAACGCCGCGGCGACGACGGGCCGCACCTCCGATTTCACGTTCATCCTGGAACGCGCGCACTGAGCGCGCGGCTCACGACTTTCGAGGCAAGCCCATGGCCAGCGATCCGATGACCCCGTTCGTGAACCTGTCAGCGCTGCTGACCGGCATCACCGCCGCCAAACTCGTACCGCCGCTGTCGCCGTCGACAGTGCCGCAGCAGATTTTCGACGCGGCGAAGACGAACGGCGGCGTGACGTTCGACCGGTTGCTCACGATCTACGCCGACGCCGTCGCGCAGCGGATGACGGATGCGCAGATCGCGAACCAGGTGTTCGTCGCGAACGGCCCCGATGTCCGCTATCTCGCGCGCAGCATCATGCTCGCGTGGTACCTCGGCAGCTGGTACGACCCGAAGGTACTGCAGGCGTACGACAGTCCGAAACCGCCGCCGGGGCCGCCGTCCTCCGTCGTGATTTCTTCGGATGCCTACACGCAGGGCTGGGTCTGGAACGTCGCCCAGGCGCATGCGATGGGCTACAGCAACTTCACGTTCGGCTATTGGGCCAAGAACCCGCCGGCGCTGTCGGATTTCACGGGAGCCACGTCATGAGCGCCGCACAGACCGAATATGACGTCGTCATCGTCGGCGCCGGCGCGGCCGGCTCGATCATCGCCAAGCAGCTGGGTCTCGCCGGCAAGACCGTGCTGCTGCTCGAAGCGGGCGCCGGCGTGCCGCCGAACATCAACGCGTTCATGCAGCGCTTCTACACCTCGGTCGCGAAGACGCCGGAATCGCCGTATACGCCGGATCTTTTCACGCCGCCGGGCAGCGGCGACCTGACCGATCCGTCGACGCTGGCCGCGGGTCGGCCGACCGTGCTGACCCTGCGCGCGGACAACTGGCAGAACCCGCATCAGGCCTATCTGATCCAGGAAGGTCCGAAGGCGTTCGCGAGCACCTACGAGCGCGTCGCCGGCGGCACGATGCGGCATTGGCTCGGCACGAGCCTGCGTTTCCTGCCGAACGACTTCCAGATGGAAACCGTCTATCAGCAGGAAGTGAACTGGCCGATCGGCTACGACGAACTCGATCCGTGGTACTGCAAAGCCGAAGCCGAAATCGGCGTGTCGGCGAACGTGGCCGACCAGAGCTATCTCGGCATCACGTTTCCGCCGGGCTACAGCTATCCGATGCAGGCGATTCCCCATTCGCTCGTCGACGATGCGGTCGACGCGGCGACGCAGGGCATGACCTTCGAAGGCAATCCGGTCACCGTGACCGGCACGCCGGCCGGGCGCAACTCGCAGCCGTATCAGAACCGCCGCGTCTGCGCGGGCAATACGAACTGCATCCCGATCTGCCCGATCCAGGCGAAGTACGACCCGAGCGTCAGCCTCAACGCCGCGCTCGACACGGGCAAGGTGACGCTATGGCCGCAGACGGTCGCGAGCCACGTGCGGATTGCCGACGACGATACGGTCAGCGGCATCGACTACATCCAGTACCAGCAGGTCACCGGACCGGCTACCGGCGCGGGCACGGTGCAGGCGAAGGTCTACGTGATCGCCGCGCACGCGATCGAGACGCCACGGCTGCTGCTGATGTCCACGAACGACGGACGCTTTCCCGACGGCGTCGCCAACCGCAGCGGCTGCGTCGGCCGGAACCTCATGGACCATCCGCTGTATCTCGCCTGGGCGCTCGCGCCGCAGCCGATCTGGCCGTATCGCGGGCCGCTTGCGACGGCCGGCATCGAAAGCCTGCGCGACGGCGATTTCCGCAAGGAACGCGCGGCATTCCGCATCGAGATCGGCAACGAAGGCTGGAACTTCGCGATCGGCGATCCGGACACGACGACGCTCGATTTCATCAACGGCATGAACGTCAGCGGCCTGAATCCGCCGCCCGCCGGCGGCACGCCTGCACCGCTCTGGGGCAGCGCACTCGTGGCCGCGCTCAACGACGGTCTGTCGCGGCAGTTCCGCCTGGGCTTTCTCGTGGAGCAGTCGCCCGAATCGACGAACTCCGTGAGCCTGTCGAGCGAACTCGATCCGCTCGGACTGCCGCGTCCGGCGGTTCACTACGATCTGTCCGACTATACGAAGAAGGGCTTCGTCGCGGCCAAGCAGGTCGCCGACCAGGTGTTCGCGAAGATGGGCGCGAAGCAGTTCACCACGCCGCCCGCGGCGAACGATCCGACCTCGTTCGACTACGACGTCGACGGCGTGACGACGCGCTTCAAGTATTTCGGCGCGGGCCACATCGTCGGCACGTATCGCATGGGTAGCGATCCGACGAAGTCGGTCGTCGACGCGAACCAGCGCAGCTGGGATCACCCGAACCTCTACCTCGTCGGCAGCGGCACGTTCCCGACCGTGACGACCGCGAATCCGACGCTGACGATCGCGGCGTTCAGCCTGAAGACGGCGGCGGCGATACTGGCGCAGTTGGGGTGATGGCGGGAATCGCTGACAGCGATTCCGTCAATGGCGCTTTCTCATCACGTGCTGCGGCAAACGCGGCCGACGGCAGCGCTTCTGCTCCCTCTCCGCCGACAACGTCGGGGAGAGGGCCAGGGCGCGCGGCTTGATCTTCGAGGCTGCCGTTGCTTGCTCGCGAACGTCGCAGCAGCTCGTGCGCTGATCTTCTCCTCCTCACCCAACCCTCTCCCCCGAGCAGGTCGGGGGAGAGGGCCAGAGCGCGCTGCTTGATCTTCGCGGTTGCCGTTGCCTGCGCGCGAACGTCGCAGCACCTCGTGCGCTGATCGCCCTCGCCCTCACCCAGCCTCCCTCGAGCAGGCCCGGAGGAGAGGGCCAAGGCGGCGCAGGAATTCTCAATGTGTGCTGGAGCTACGCGCGCGGCTTCGACAACCACGCAATCCCCACTGCTCCGTCTTCACTTGCTTCTGCGCCTCTTCGGCGCCAGCACGTTCAACAGCGCCTGCGCCTTCGCGCGTTCCGCGGGTTTCATACGCCGCAGCCGCACGATCCAGTCGACTTCCTCGGCCGAATACGCCTCGGGCATCTCGCGCGTGCCGCGCAGGCCGGACGCGCCGCGGCGATTCGCGCTGCGCTGGCCGGTGCAGACGTACTGCACGTCGTAACCCTGGCGCGACAATGTGATCAGCGCATCGAGCGGCATCGGAATCTCGGTTTCCCAGCGCCGCACGGTACGCGTGCTGACTTCGGTCAATTCAGCGACGCGCTCGCGGGTCAGTTCGAGGCGCAGGCGCTCTTCGCGCAATCGTCCATAAAACTCGGTATCGCTCATACCGTTCTGTCCATTCGTATACGGCGGCACGTTGCCGCCGTGGGAATTTCGCTCACTGCAATGCTATTGCGCAATTGAAAAACGCAGACGGTGGCGCAGGTCGGGCATGCCGACGGATCTGTCACAACGCGCCGCGCGCGTGACAGCGCTGCACGGACACGGTCGATTTCGTTGCGCGGTAACGCAGTACGCATGCGTTCCTACTGGCGGCGCGTGCGCGTCGCCGCGGGTGCGACCTGCCGGTCAGCCGCTGTCCGGCGGGCGCGATCGCGACCGGCCGCGGCGCGGTGCGGCGATGCCGCCGACACGCGCCGGTTTCGCGGCCGGCGGCGTGCGCGCGAGCACGGCGATCAGCGCCCGGGCCTGCGCGCGCTGCGGCGGCGACAGCGCGCCGTAGCGGCGCAGCAGCGCGAACACATCGCCGGCGATGTCGGGCTCAATGATGTAGCGACCGCGCGATTCGCGCACTTCGTGCAGGTTCATGCTGCGCACGCCGCAGGCGATGTACTGCACGTCGTAGCCGATGCCGAGCAGCGCAATCAGCGCATCCAGCGGCATCGCGACGCGCGACTCCCAGCGCCGGACGGTCTTGATGTGGACGCTCACCGCGTCGGCCACCTGCTGCTGTGTCAATCCCAGTCGCGCCCGCTCTTCCCTCAGACGTCCAAAAATGTCCATATGCTCACCGCTTGACTGTCGAACTACGCTGACCCACACTTTTCGGGTTAGGACAGGAATGTCCCTATAGGTGCCGCCTCGCTTCTCATGTCGCCGCCGCTTGCCATCGTGCTCCTCCGTCTGCCGTCGGTCCGCTGCGCACCGACGCGCGTCTTCGTGTCCACCGCCGGGTTCCGCTACGACAGCGGACGGCCCATCGCGTCCGTGTGAAGACGGCGCGGACCGTAACGACACCTCACTCACCGGCAACACGAATCCGCTTCGGCCGAATTGCACTGACTGCAAGCGGTTTGCGCAATCGGAAAAGCCCGCGACGAAAACTCGGAATAAGCGCAGGCCGATATTTGGTACAACCGTGCGCGTCGGCACGAAGCGCCTGCACGCCGGGACCAAACGCGAACGCAAGGCCTGACTCACGCGCGCGCACCCGTTGCGCGCCGTCCCGACGTCTGCATGGACGTCTGCGTACCCGGCTGCACGCACGCACCGTGCGAGCGGACTTTCCACGGACGGAGAGTCCGGCAACCCGTGCCGCGCGTCCTGCGCGAGGCACCCCCACAAGGACGAGGGGTCTGGTGGCTCATGGGTGACGAGAAGTACCTCAACGCAGCCCAGCAGCGCGCGCTGCGCACGCTGCTGATGCTGGCCGAGCACGACCTCGACGGCATAGCGCCCGGCGAGATCGCGCGCCATCTGAACACGCTGCCGAGCAACACGACGCGCGATCTCGCGAACCTGCGCATGGCCGGTCTCGCCGAGTCGCTGGAAAACGGCCGCTGGCGCATATCGCCGCGGCTCGCCGAGCTCGCGATCACCTTGCAGCGCAACGTCGAGAACGCGCGCCGCCGCTTCGACGAAGCGCGGCGGCGCTACCGGCGCGACTGACGACGCACCGGGCCGGTCACCCGCGCCGCCGGACTGAACCGCCGCGTCGCGGATACGCCGCGCACCGCCTCACGCGCCATCGCCGGCGGCTTGCGCTAGGCTTGCCCGGCCCCGTCGCGGCCGGACTCTGACCATGCCGACCCTCGT
>CAMLLF010000353.1 GCA_946480705.1 uncultured Lysobacteraceae bacterium
CCTTCGTGCTGTGGCGCGGCATCGGCGTCAACTACGAAGGCGGCGTGCTCGACGCCGACGCGCGCACGGCGATCCAGCTGACCCACCGCATCGGCGCGCTCGTCGTGCTCGGCCATCTCCTCGGCGTGATCCTCGCCGCCTGGCGCCGCGGCTTTCGTCGCGACGCGCTGGCCGTCGGCATCGTGCTCGCCGCTCAGATCGCGCTCGGCATCAGCAACGTGATGCTCGGCCTGCCGCTGCCGGTGGCCACGGCGCACAACGCCGGCGCCGCGGTGCTGCTGCTGGTGCTGTTCGCGCTGCTCGTCCGGCTGCGGCGCGACGCGGCCTAGCCGGGGTTCCGCGCCGGCCAGCCGTGCGTGACCGCCGGCGGCACGATCCGACCAAAGCCGGGGGCGTCCTGCCGCCGGAAACGCCGGTGCCGCGCGCTACACTCGCGCGCATGTCTTCGCGCAACGGCAATACCACGCAGCGTCGCACGATACGGCCGCCGGCCGGTCGCTTGGGGCGTACCGGCTCGGCCTGCCTCGTCGTCATCCACGGCGAGAATCTCGGCCGCCGCATCGAACTGGGCGAGCAGGTCGTCGTCATCGGCCGCTCGCCCGACGTCGAGCTGCAGATCAATCACCGCAGCATCTCGCGCGAGCACTGCCGCATCTGGCGCGAAGCCTCGGGCTTCCGCATCCGCGATCTCGACTCCACCAACAAGACCTTCCTCAACGAGCAGCCGATCCTCGAAGCGGAACTGCGCGACGGCGACCATATCGGCGTCGGCGACAGCATCCTGAAATTCATGGAGCAGGGCTCGGTCGAGGCGCGCTATCACGAAGAGCTGTACCAGCTCGCGACGTCCGATCCGCTGACCGGCCTGTACAACCGCCGGCAGTTCCAGGAATTGATGGAAAAAGAGATTTTGCGCGCAACGCGGCATCTGCGCACGCTCTGTCTCGCGCTCGTCGACATCGATCATTTCAAGCCGATCAACGACCGCTACGGCCATCCGGCCGGCGACGGCGTGATCCGCGGCATCGCGCAGCTGCTGCGCCGCAACGCGCGCGCCGACCAGCTCATCGCGCGCATCGGCGGCGAAGAGTTCGCGCTGGTCTACGCCGAGCAGAGCCTGCCGGAAGCGATCGAATCGACCGAGCGTCTGCGCCGCGCGATCGAGGCGAGTCCGTTCGAACTCGGCGGCGCCCCGGCGACGGTCACGGTCAGCATCGGCATCGCGCAGTGGCGTCGCGGCATGAGCGCGCTGTCGGACCTCATGCGCGCCGCCGACGAACAGCTCTATCGCGCGAAGCAGAGCGGCCGCAACCGCGTCTGCCGCGCCGAAACCGACTGATCGCCACGCGCCGATGCGGCGTTCCTCCGCCCTCTATGCCGTCGGCATCGGCCTGCTGTCGGCGCTGTTCTTCACCGTCGTCTATGTACTGAACCGCGCGATGGCGCTCGACGGCGGGCACTGGGCCTGGACCGCGTCGCTGCGCTACGTCCTGACCCTGCCGCTGCTCGCCTGTGTGGTGCCGTTCAACGGCGGCTTCGCGCCGGTCCTGCGTGCGCTGCGCGCGCACCCGCTGCCGTGGCTGTGCTGGAGCGGCATCGGCTTCACGCTGTTCTGCGTCTGCCTGACCTGGGCCGCGGCCAGCGGTCCCGCGTGGCTGGTCGCCGGCAGCTTCCAGCTGACCGTCGTCGCCGGCATGCTGCTCGCGCCGCTGATCTATCGCGATGCGCGCGCGCGACTGCCGCGGCGC
Source organism: uncultured Lysobacteraceae bacterium (assembly GCA_946480705.1). Next base: position 1,749 of record CAMLLF010000353.1, read on the forward strand.
GCGCTGGGCCTCGGCCTCGTGATCGTCGCCGGCGTGCTGATGCTGCAATACGGCCATTTCGACGGTCATCTCGATGCGAATGCCTGGGCCGCGCTCGCGAGCGTCTGTGTCGCGGCCGTGCTGTACCCGCTCGGCAACCGGCAGATCCTGCTGCACCTGGAGCGCAGCGGCGAAAGCCTCAACGCGACGCAGCGCGTGTTCGGCATGACGCTCGCGAGCCAGCCGTTCTGGCTGATCGTGGCCGCATACGCCGGCTGGAATTCCGGCTGGCCGGCCGCGTCGCAGGTGATGCTCGCCGGCGGCGTCGCGCTGTTCGCCGGCACGATCGCGACGATCCTGTTCTTCCACGCAACCGGCCTCGTGCGCAACGACGCGACCGCGCTCGGCGCGGTCGAGGCGATGCAGGCCGCGGAAATCCTGTTCGCGACAGCGCTCGGCGTGGCTTTTCTGCACGAAGCGTGGCCGACCGGCATCGCGGCGGCCGGCGCGGTCGTCGTGATCGCGGGCATCGCCGGACTCAGTCTCGTCGTCGCGACGAAGGCGGCCGGCGATCCGCGCGAAGCGCGGGCGCTGCGTACCGATCGCGGCTAGCGCGTACCGCGCGCCATGCCGCGGCCGCCCCAGGATGCGTAGCTGAAACCGAGCGCGGCGAGCAGCAGGATGATCACCGTGTGCAGCACCGGATAGGCCAGCGCGATCAGCAGCGAGGCGGCGAAGCAGAGCCAGGCGCTGGCCGTCGCGAGCGGCCGCAGCTTCGGCGCCGGCATGTCCTTGGCCATCCACCAGTAGGCCGTGCCCGCGAGGATCAGGAGCACCGCGAAGCTCGCGCTGAACATGCAGTGCAGGGTCCACAGCGACGTGCCGAAGCGCGGCACGAGGACGTAGCTGCGCATCGCCTCGATCACGGCGCGGCGGCGCTCGTCCATGAACGTGTCCGCGACGTAGAACTGATAGTGCGCCATCGCCTGCATGCCGGCGGAAATCAGGAACACGCCGGCGGCGAACTTGATGCCGCGGCGCAGCTGCAACTCGGCCATGAGGTCTCCGTGTCGGGTCGACGGCGGCACGGTAGCCGCGACCGCGCGACGCGGCAACGGGCGCGCCGCAGTAGACTGCGCGCGTCCTCGCATCGCATCGCTCATGTCTCATCCGTGCCAGCACTGTGGCGCCTGCTGCGCCCGCTTCCGCGTCGCCTTCCACTGGTCGGAGACGACCGACTTCGATCCGGCCGGCATGCCGGTCGAACTGACCGAGCCGCTCGACGCGCACCGCGTCAGCATGCGCGGTACCGACTGCCGCGCGCCGCACTGCATCAACCTCGACGGCACGGTCGGCGGGCGCGTGAGCTGCCGCCACTACGAACGCCGGCCGTCGCCGTGCCGCGATCTCGTCGCAGCCTGGGAATTCGGTGCGCCGAGCCCGCAATGCGATCGCGCGCGAGCGGCCTACGGGCTCGCGCCGCTGACGCCGGAAAGCTGGAAAAGCGACGCGTGAGTGGGGCTTCGCCTGCGGCTCAACCCCACCTACATGCTCTATTTCGCGCGCCGGTAGAGACCGTCGAACACCGCGGTCCAGCTTCTACCGCCGTCGTCCGAACTCTCCCAGAGCTGGCGCACCGTGCCGTCGGCGTTCGATGTCCAGCTGACGCGCTGCGGCGAGCGCTTGCCGCTGGCCGGATCGACGAGTTCGCCGCTCATGCGCATTGCGCCGTCGGCGAAAGCGCCGCTGAGGAACAGCACGAGTCCGTCCGTGTCGACCCAGTGCTGGGTCCAGCGCTTGTTGGCCGCATCCCAGGCGCTGTAACTCTTGCCCGTCGTGCCGCTCGCGCCGCTCCAGTTCTCGCTGATCGCGCAGCCGTCGAGCACGGCCTCGATGCGATTGCGCCCGGCCGGCTTGCCCTGCGGATTCGTCACGTCCCAGTCGCCGACCCAGAAATCGAACTGATGGAACTCGGGCGCCGTGCAGGCCGGCGGCTTCTTCGCGGGCGCCGGTGCTTCGGCATGAGCGACGGTCGTGAGGCACAACGCGGCAGCGAGCGCGATCGATTTCATGAGTCCTCCCCGGACGGTGGCGAAAGAACGCGGCCCGGTCGCGGCTTGCGCGCCGTGCCGGCCGCGGCTGCCACGGGCCGGCGCGATGCCTCGCCGCGGCCGGACTGCGTGTGGCGCCGGAGTCTAGGCGCGGCGATGCGCAGCGGGGTTCAAGAAATTGCGCGTCGGCCGCCGCGGCGGCGAACGCGCAGGAATCGCGTCACGGCGCGCACGGCCATGGTCGACATGGACGCGCCCCGGCCCAACCGCGACAATAGCCGGCTAAACCTCCCGGCAGCCGCCTGCCTTCCTTCCCACCGGAGATTTTCATGGCCGAGCCCACCATCACCGCCCCCGCCGGCGGCGCCAAGATCACGATCGACAACGGCATTCTCAAGGTTCCCAACAACCCGATCATCCCGTTCATCGAAGGCGACGGCACCGGCGCCGACATCTGGCGCGCCTCGGTGCGCGTGTTCGATGCGGCAGTGAAGAAGGCCTACGGCGGCGAGCGCCAGATCCACTGGCTCGAAATCTTCGCGGGCGAAAAATCCAACAATCAGTTCGGCAGCTGGCTGCCGGATTCCACGGTCCAGGCCTGCCGCGACTACCTCGTCTCGATCAAGGGTCCGCTGACGACGCCGGTCGGCGGCGGCATCCGCTCGCTCAACGTCGCGCTGCGCCAGATGCTCGATCTCTACGTCTGCCTGCGCCCGGTGCGCTGGTTCAAGGGCGTGCCCTCGCCGGTCAAGACGCCGGACAAAGTGGACATGGTGATCTTCCGCGAGAACTGCGAGGACATCTACGCCGGCATCGAATTCGAACAGGGCAGCGACGCGAACGCGAAGTTCCTCGCGCTGCTCAAGGAAAACTTCCCGAAGGAATTCGGCAAGATCCGCTTCCCGGAAACCTCGGGCATCGGCATCAAGCCGGTGTCGCAGGACGGCTCCGAGCGCCTGATCCGCGCCGCGATCGAATATGCGATCGCCAACAAGCGCCGTTCGGTGACGCTCGTGCACAAGGGCAACATCATGAAGTTCACCGAAGGCGCGTTCCGCAACTGGGGCTACGCCCTGGCCGAGCGCGAATTCGGCGACCAGGTCTATACCTGGGAACAGTGGGAACGCACCAAGGCGGCGAAGGGCGAAGCCGACGCCAACGCCGAACAGAAGGCCGAACTCGCCAAGGGCAAGATCCTCATCAAGGACGCGATCGCCGACATCACGCTGCAGCAGGTGTTGACGCGCCCCGACGAATTCGACGTGATCGCGACGCTGAACCTCAACGGCGACTACCTGTCCGACGCACTCGCTGCGCAGGTCGGCGGCATCGGCATC
>CAMLLF010000354.1 GCA_946480705.1 uncultured Lysobacteraceae bacterium
CGAACGCGTGCTGCACGACGACGAGACGGAAACTGTCGTCGGCAAACGGCAGGTCGCCCGGCTCGCAGACGGTGTCGCCGCCGAGACGATGCGCCGACAGCACACGCAACCCTATGCGCCTTCCGAGCATCGGTGTCGCCATATGCCCGGCCAGTTCCGCATCGCCGCCGACGAACAATCCCTGCCGCCCGAAAACGCCGGCGCATTCCGGCGCGAGCGCGGCGCGCTCGCGCGCGTACACCGCATTCAGCGCGGCGGATGGGGTAGTCGGCTGGAGTTGCAGGCGCATAGGCAGGGCGGCTTGGGGGACAGCGATTCTGCGCCAAGTCGGGGCGGCTTGTCGTGCAGCGCGTCATCGGCGAACACCGTGCCGTCGTTAAGCGGGCTTAACGAGCACAGCTCAGCCCGCGGCTATAGTCCGCCGTCCCGATCTGTCCGCCTGACTGCCGTGCTGCGCCTCGAGCCCGTTCCTGCCTTCGACGACAATTATCTGTGGCTCGCCCATGACGGCACGCATGCGGTCGCCGTCGATCCTGGCGCCGCGGAGCCCGTCGCCGCCGCGCTGCAACGGCTCAACCTGCGGCTGTGCGCGATCCTCGTGACGCATCATCATGACGATCATATCGGCGGTGTCTCCGCGCTCCGCGCGGCCTGCGATGTCGCCGTGTATGCGCCCGACGACGCGCGCATCGCCGATGCGACGCATCGCGTCCGCGGTGGCGATGTCGTCGATCTCGCGCGGCCGAGCCTGCGGCTGAACGTGATCGACCTGCCCGGGCACACGCGCAGCCACATCGGCTACCACGGCGGCGGCGTGCTGTTCTGCGGCGACACGCTGTTCAGCGCCGGCTGCGGACGTCTGTTCGAGGGCACGCCGGCGCAGATGCTCGCGTCGCTCGACACGCTCGCCGCGCTGCCGCCCGAAACGGCGGTCTGCTGCGCCCACGAATACACATGGTCGAACTGCGCTTATGCCGCGACGGTCGAGCCCGACAACGCGCGGCTCGCAGCCCGCATCGCCGACGTCCGCGATCTGCGCGACGCGCGTCGTCCGAGCCTGCCGAGCACGATCGCGCAGGAGCGCGCGACGAATCCGTTCCTGCGTGTGGACGAACCGGCTGTGATCGCGTGGGGCGAACGGCATGGCGTGCCGGCCCGCGCACGCGTCGAGCGCTTTGCCGCGCTGCGCCGCGGCAAGGATCAGTTCCGGGCGCCGGCGACATGGTGACGCGCTGCTGGCCGCGTATGACCGCACTCGCGCCGGCACTGCTGCTGGCCGCCTGTGCGACGGTGCCGAAACAACCGATCGCCGAGCCGTCGGCGATCGCGACGGCGACGTCCCTGCCGCCGCTCGATCTGCGCATCGCACCGCCCGAACGCATCGACGGGCCGCTCGCGCCGCCGCCGGAGCCCGGCGAGACGAACACCCTCGCCGCCGCCGACGCCTCGGTCTGGTCGCGCCTGCGCACGCGATTCGCGATGCCCGGCTGCGAATACAGTCCTGCGGTGCAGCGCTGGGCGCGCACGTACACGCAAGGCCCCGACCGGTTCGCCGCCTCGCTCAAGCGCGCGCTGCCGTTCCTGATGCTCGTGCTCGACGAGCTCGAACAGCAGGACCTGCCCGGCGAGTTCGCGCTGCTGCCGTATCTCGAAAGCCACTACGAGCCCGTGGTCGGCCGCGGCGGCACGCCCGCCGGCATGTGGCAGTTCATGCCCGACACGGCGCGCTCGGTCGGCCTGCAGGTATCGCCGCACTACGACGGGCGGCTCGACGCCTGGGCCTCGAGCACGGCTGCCGTCAGCATGCTCAAACGCTATCAGGACGTGTTCGGCGACTGGCGTCTCGTCGACATGGCGTTCAATGCCGGCGAATACCGCGTCAAGAAACTGCTGCAGCAGAACCGCTCGACGCTGAGCCGCGAGGAGATCGCTGCGCTGAAGCTGTCGCCGATCACGCACGACCATCTCGCGAAACTGCTCGCGCTCGGCTGCGTGATCAACGATCCGAAGCGCTTCGGCGTGACCCTGCCGGAGCCCTCGCCCGAGGATCACCTGGTCCGCGTCACGCTGACCGCGCCGATCGACATGCGCGTCGCCGCACGCCTGGCCGACGTGCCCGAGGACACGCTGCGCCGCTACAACGCCGGTCACCGCCAGTCGCGGATTTCCGCGACCTCGCCGATGCACCTGCTGCTGCCCAAGCCCGCGCTGTCGCGGTTCCAGCAGCGCTATACCCAACTCGCGCCGAGCGCCTGGAGCACCTGGGACGCGGTCAAGCTGCGCGAACGCCGCGGCGTCAGCGAACTCGCCGGCGCGGCGGCCGTGCCGATCGATCTCGTCGGCGCCGCCAACGGCGTGGGCGCATCGCGCGAGTTCGCCGCCGGCACGACCGTGTTCCTGCCCTCGGCGCTCGGCAAGGACGTCGGAATCGCATTGCCGCCCGTACCGCTGTCGCCCGAGGCGCAGCAGCGCAACGCGGCAACGATCACGGTCAAGGGCGGCGACAACTTGTGGACTCTTGCAAAAACCCACAAGGTCAGCGTGACCAATCTGCGCCGCTGGAACAAGCTCGGCGACAAGGCGCAGCTCAAGCCGGGCCAGAAACTCTTCATCCAGGCCGTCGACTGACCCGCGGCCACGGCAAACGCCCGTTCGGGCAGCACATCGTCCAAACCGCTACACTGCGCCGTTGCCCGCGTGCGGTCCCGCGCCCGGCCATCGGATGAATCCGCCGTCCTCCGCCGCGATGCCCCGCATCGCCGCCGCTCGCTGCGGCACGCGAAACGACGACACGCCATCCGCGGGATGACGCCACGCCGCGACGGTTTCTTTTCGAATCGGGAGGTTCCATGGGTTTTCTGCACGGCAAGCGCGCCCTGATCGTCGGCATCGCCAGCCAGCGCTCCATCGCCTGGGGCATCGCCAACGCGATGCACCGCGAAGGCGCACAGCTCGCCTTCACCTATCAGAACGAGCGTCTGCGCGACCGCGTCGACGAAGCCGCGAACACGTTCGGCAGCAACATCGTGCTGCCCTGCGATGTCGCGAGCGATGCGGAGATCGCGAACCTGTTCGCCGAACTCGGCAAGCAGTGGGACGGCTTCGACATCCTCGTTCACTCGGTCGGCTTCGCCCCGCGCGAAGCGCTGCAGGGCGAATTCCTCGAAGGTCTGACGCGCGAGAACTTCGCGATCGCACACGACGTGTCGAGCTACAGCCTGGCCGCGCTTGCGAAGGCCGCGCGTCCGATGATGCAGGGACGCAACGGCTCCGTGCTGACGCTGAGCTATCTCGGTGCCGAGCGCGCACTGTCGAACTACAACGTCATGGGCCTCGCCAAGGCCAGCCTCGAAGCCTGCGTGCGCTACCTCGCGTTCAATCTCGGCCCGGACGGTACGCGCGTCAACGCGATCTCGGCGGGCCCGATCAAGACGCTCGCAGCGGCGGGCATCTCGAACTTCCGCAAGATGCTCGATCACGTCGAAGAGCACGCGCCGCTGCGCCGCAGCGTCACGATCGACGACGTCGGCAACGTCGCGGCGTTCCTGAGCTCCGATCTCGCCGCCGGCGTCACCGGCGAAATTACCTACGTCGACGCGGGCTACAACATCCTCGGCATGACCGGCATCTGAGATTCGTGCGGCAAGCGCAGAATCGCGGACAACAAAAAAGGCTGCCGTGAGGCAGCCTTTTTCATGGTTCGAAGGCGCGCGGACAAGAAGCCCGAGACGCCGTGTCACTGCATGCGGTCTTCGGCGATCTGGATCTTGGCCGACTTGCGCAGCGATGCGACGAAGTTGTTCGTCGCGACCATCGCGTTGATGCTCTGCAGCTGGTTGCGAATGGCCTCGCGGCCTGCCTCGTCGACTTTCGCGACATCGCCGTCGACGACCTTGTCGACCTCGAACAGCGCATAGGCGTCGTCGATCAGCGAGACACTGCCGAACTCGGGCTTGCCTTCGGCCGGACGCGGCAGCTTGAACGCCGCCTGCGCGATCCGCGAATCGATATTCGCCGCGTTGCGACCCGTACCCTTTGCGTCGGTGACGCTGAGCTTCAGCTCGGCCGCGATCGCATCGATCTTTTCGCCTTTGCGCAGCCGCTCCAGCAATGCATCGGCGCGCTCACGCGCCTGCTTGGCAACCGCGTCGCGCACGAGGCGCGCACGGATTTCCTCACGCACTTCGTCGAGCGGACGCGGTTCGCTGCGCTTGTGATCAGCGATGCGCACGACGACCTTATGGTCCGGTGCGAGATCGATCAGATCCGAATTGCTGCCCTGCACGAGCACGCCGTCGGAGAACGCCGCCTTGATCACCGCGGGATTGGCCGCAATGCCGGTGCCGCCGGTGCGTGGGAACAGCGCGGTCTTCTGCGGCTCGACGCCGGCAGCCTTCGCGGCCGCAGCCAGCGAACCCGAATCGTTCAGGGCTTCGTCGGCGACCTTGCCGGCGAGTTCGCCGAACACGCGCTCGCGCTCGGTGTCGAGATAGGCCTTGGTCAGCTCCGGCTTGACCTCGGCGAAGGTCTTTTCCTTGCGCTCGCGAATATCGCGCAACTGGATGATGTGGTAGCCCTCGCCCGACAATACCGGCTCGGAAACCTCTCCCTTCTTCATCGCAAACAGCGCCGCTTCGAACGCGGCGTCGGCGACGCCCGCCTCGATCCAGCCCAGATCGCCGCCCTGCGCCTTCGAGCCGAGGTCTTCGGACGATTCCTTTGCCGCCGCCGCAAAATCCTTGCCGTCGCGGACGGTCTTCGCGATCTGCTGCGCCTTGGCCAGCGCCGCTTTCTGCGCGTCGGCGTCGCCGCCCTTGGCCGTGATCAGGATGTGCGAAACCAGGCGCTGCTCCGGCGTCAGGTAACGCGATTTCTCCCGCTCGTAGCGTTCGAGCAAAACCGATTCGTCGGGCGTCTCGGCGATCTTGACCGCCTTGGCGTCGAACTCAACGTATTCGAGCGACACCTGCTCGGCCGTCATGTATTCCGAACTGTGCGACTTGTAGAAGTTTTCCACTTCCGCATCGTCGATCTTCGGGGCGTCGGCCGGCTTGGGAATGGTCAGCGTGCGCAAGTCGCGGGTCTGGTCGCGCAGGCGG
>CAMLLF010000355.1 GCA_946480705.1 uncultured Lysobacteraceae bacterium
ACCGCGCCGACCATCTGGAACTGCGCGAAGCGATCCTCCTCCTCCACCAGCTCGCCCTCCTTGTTCTCCTTCCGGTAGAGCACCTTGGCCGGCAGCCCCGGCCTTCTCGTCACCACGCTCGGGCCCGGGCTCGCCAATGCGCTCATGGATTCGACGCCCATCGTCGTCATCAGCGGTCAGGTGTTCACCACGCTGATCGGCAACGACGCCTGCCGGCCGAATCCGCTGCCGACTGCGGCCGGGGACGATCTGTTCGCGAACCTCGCGCAGGCGAGCGCGAACCTCGACGTGCTCGGGAACGACGAGGCGAACGGATGCGGCACGCTGCGCATCACCGACGTCTCGACGCCGATTTCCGGCACCGCGGCCATTGCTGCCGACAGTCTGTCGATCGTCTATGCGCCTACGGGTCAGGTCTGCGACGACCGCTTCACCTACACGATCGAAGACGGCACTCACGGCAACACGGCGTTCGCGGTTGTCGTCGTGCATCACGACCGGCGCACGACCGCCGGTGTCGACGAATATCTGTTCGCCGACGGATTCGACGGCGGCTTCACGTGCCCGGCACCGGTCACGCCATGACGGCTGCGAGTTTTCGATGATGGACGCGCGCAGGACATCGATGAGGCTATCGTCGTGCGTCGGCGGCCTGGCCGCCGTCGCACTGCTCGGCGGCTGCGCGAGCGTCGATACGCGCACGGCACCGCAACGTCTCGGCGGACGCGGCCATGACATTGCCTATGCCGTCGCCGTCGCGCCGGATGGCGGTGCGCGTGTCGCGATGGAACTCACCGGGCCGCTGCTGGGCGGCAGCGCGCCTCACGAGGCGCATCGCCGCAACGCAGCGCGTTCGCCGGACAAGGACGTCCCGGAACAGGCTCGCGTCGAGCAGGGTTCGATCCTGCCGCCGCCGATCGACGTTCCGCGTGCACGCATTGCCGCGATCGTCGCGTACGACTCGCACGCGCGACAGCGCTGGGCCGCGCGGCTGGCCGGCGGACACGGCATATCGCCGCGTGCCGTGAGCGTCGCTGCCGATGGCACGACCTATGCCGCCGGCTGGTTCCAGCAGCAGATCGCATCGCTCGATACGTCGATTGCGCCGCTCGCGAGTGCCGGCGGTGCCGATGCGTTCGTCGTCGCGCTCGATCGCGGCGGACGACCGCGCTGGCTGCACGGGATCGGCGGACCGCTCGCCGACAACGCCGTCGCCGTCGTCGCTGCTGCGGACGGCGGCTGCTTCGTCGCCGGCAGCTTCTCCGGCAAGGCCGGTGCAGGCGCTGCAGCGGCCGAACGCCTGTCGGCGGTCGGCGCCGCCGATACCTACGTGCGGCGGCTGGACGCTGCGGGAGGCGTACGCTGGACCGCGACGTTCGGCGGCAGCGGCAGCGACGAACCCATCGCGCTGGCGCAGTCTACAAATGGAGATCTTTATCTTTTGCTGCGTTTCTCGGCAGACGTCGAGGTCGCGACGATGCAGGGCTCGCAACGCTTCGGCGTGCGCGGCGGCGACGACGGGCTGCTGCTGCGTCTCGACGGCGATGGCCGCGTCGTGCGCGCCGTCGCGATCGGCAGCGACAAGCCGGACAATCTCACCGCGCTCGCCGCGGACGAACGCGGCGCCGTCGTCATCGGCACGCTGGCCGGCGCGCGCGAACTGCGGATCGGCGATCGCACGACGACGTTCACGAGCCGCGGCGCCGCCGATGCGTTGCTGTTGCGCTTCGATCGCGACCTGCGCTGGCAGGCGCAGGGGCGCGTCAGCGGCAACGGCGCCGTCAACGTTGCTTCGGCGGTTGTCGATGCGGGAGGGCACCTCTGGATAGCCGGCAGCTACAACGGGCAGCTGCATGTGGGCGAACGCGATCTCGATGCCGATGGCGCCGACGGCGTCGTGGTCGGACTCGACGAGTCATTGCGTCCCGCGGCAGTACAGACGTTCGCAGGGCAGGGCGTGCAGCAGGTGTATGCGCTAGCTGCCGGGCACGGCCGGCTCGTCGCCGCCGGCACGTTCACGAAGGAACTCGTCGCGAAGCCCGGAACCGGGCCGCTCGCATCGCACGGTCGCAGCGATGCGTTCCTGATGCCGTTCGCGCCGCCGCACTGAGGGCGGCGGCGCGAAGGAGGGTTCGCGCCGGCCTCAGGCCGCGCGCGAATGCTTCTTGCGGTCGTTTTCGGTCAGGTGCTTCTTGCGCAGGCGGATCGCGAGCGGCGTCACCTCGACGAGTTCGTCGTCTTCGATGAATTCCAGCGCCTGTTCGAGCGACATCTTGATCGGCGGCGTCAGCGCCAGCGCGTCGTCCTTGCCCGAAGCACGGAAGTTCGTGAGCTGCTTGGCACGCAGGGCGTTGACGGTGAGGTCGTTGTCCTTGGCGTGGATGCCGACGAGCTGGCCTTCATAGACTTCTTCGCCGGCTTCGATCAGCAGGCGGCCGCGTTCCTGCATCGCGAACTGCGCGTAGGCCGGCGACGGGCCCGTGCCGTTGGAGATCATCACGCCGTTCTGGCGCGCGGCGATGGCGCCATCGGCCTTCGGGCCGTAGTGATCGAACACATGGAACAGCAGACCCGTGCCCGCGGTGATCGTGCGGAATTCGGTCTGGAAGCCGATGAGACCGCGCGCCGGAATCAGGTACTCCATGCGCACGCGGCCGCGGCCGTCGGGTTCGATGTTCTTGAGCTGCGCCTTGCGCTCGCCGAGGCGCTGCATGACGCCGCCCTGGTAGGGCTCTTCGAGGTCGACGACGAGCTGTTCGTACGGCTCCATCATCTGGCCGTCGATTTCCTTGATGATGACTTCCGGACGCGACACGGCCAGTTCGTAGCCTTCGCGGCGCATGGTTTCGATCAGGATCGACAGGTGCAGTTCGCCGCGTCCGGAAACCTTGAATTTTTCCGCTTCGGCCGTGTCTTCCACTTTCAGTGCGACGTTGTGCAGCAGTTCGCGGGTCAGGCGGTCGCGCAGCTGGCGCGACGTCAGGAACTTGCCGCCCGAGTGTTCCTTCTTGCCGGCGAACGGCGAGTTGTTCACCTGGAACGTCATGCTGATCGTCGGTTCGTCGACGGTCAGTGCGGGCAGCGCCTCGACGCCGTCCGGCGAGCACACCGTGTCGGAGATGCCGAGACCTTCGATGCCGCTGATCGCGACGATGTCGCCGGCTTCGGCTTCGGCGACTTCATGACGCTCGAGTCCCATGAAGCCGAGCACCTGCAGCACGCGGCCCTGCTTTTTCTTGCCTTCGCGGTCGATGACGACGACGTTCTGGTTCGTCTTGATCTTGCCGCGCTGGATGCGGCCGATGCCGATGACGCCGACGTACGAGTTGTAGTCGAGCTGGCTGATGCGCATCTGGAACGGGCCGTCCGGGTCGACCTGCGGCGAATGCACCTTGTCGACGATGGCCTGGAACAGCGGGTCCATGTTGCCTTCGCGGACCGAATCGTCCATGCCGGCATAGCCCTGCAGACCCGAGGCATAGACGACCGGGAAGTCGAGCTGCTCGTCGGTCGCGCCGAGGCGGTCGAACAGGTCGAAGGTCGCGTTGAGCACGTAGTCCGGACGCGCGCCCGGGCGGTCGACCTTGTTGATGACGACGATGGGCTTGAAGCCCATCTGGAAGGCCTTCTGCGTCACGAAGCGCGTCTGCGGCATCGGGCCGTCGAACGCGTCGACGAGCACCAGCACCGAGTCGACCATCGAGAGCACGCGTTCGACTTCGCCGCCGAAATCCGCATGTCCCGGCGTGTCGACGATGTTGATGCGGTAGTCCTTCCAGCGGATCGCGGTGTTCTTCGCGAGAATCGTGATGCCGCGTTCTTTTTCCAGATCGTTGCTGTCCATGGCGCGGTCGGCCAGTACGGCACGCTCGCCCAGGGTGTTGGACTGTTTGAGCAACTGATCGACGAGGGTGGTCTTGCCATGGTCGACGTGAGCGACGATGGCGATATTGCGCAGCTTTTCGATGGACATGGCGATGCGCCCGCCGGTGACCGGAGGGACTCTGGTTGGGAAAGAGATGCCCGATTATACCCCGGATTGCGACGGTTTTTGCGGCGCCGCAGCAGCGAGTTGATCAGGGACGATGCCGGCCGCCGGCACCTTTCGACGTCGCCGCCGGCAACCGTGGCTTCCCGCGGCGGCATGCATGGTGGGCCGATCGGGCAACCGGAACGTTCCGGCCGCCCGCATCGTTCAGCCGCGCCGCGCTCAGGGCTTGCAGCTTGCCGGCAGGAGCTTCTCAGACACCGTCGTCGTCTCGGCGGTTTCGCTGATCGGCTTGGCGTCGTCGGAGACCGAGGCGTTGCCGCACTGCCAGACGAGCTCGCCATCGAGCCGATACGGCGTCAGCACGAGCGTCTGATCCTTGAGCGCCTTGTTCGCTTCGTCGCCGAAGTGCAGCACGATCGCGCCGTCGTCGACGTACCAGCTCTCGAGATATTTGATCGACTCGCCGAATTCGCCGAGATCGAGATCGTCGTCGCTGGCCGGCAGCTTGCGCTTGGTGCCGTAGTACGCGGCGATCGCGGCCTTGTAGCTGTCCGCGTCGGCGACGACCTGACTGACCTGCGCGCGAGCGGTGTAGTCCTGATAAGCCGGCACGGCGATCGCGGCGAGTATGCCCGCCGTCGCGACGGCTGCGACGCCGCCCGTGCCGAACAGCACCTCGGCCGGATTCTGTTCGTAGGTCAGGCTCAGGCCGATGCGATCCGGCGTCGCGTCGAGCGCAAGACCCGTCGCGCCTTCGACCGGCAGTCCGAGCGTGGCCGCATGCGGCAGGCCGGCGAGGTCGATCTTCTGGCCCAGCGCATCGGCGGCATGCTGCAGGCCTGCGAGGTAGGCGTAGTAGATCTTGCGCTGCGCGTTGCGTGTCTTGCCGGTCAGGCCGACCAGCGTCGTGTTCGGGTCATAGGACTGATTCGCGCGCAGCCACTGCCCGAGATCGTTGTCGAGCGTCGCGTCGGCGCGATCGGCCAGCGCCTGCGGTACGTCGGCGAACACGAGGAAGTCGCCGTCCTCGACCCAGTAGGCGTGCGTGCCGATGCGCGAATAGATCTTGAGCCAGGCATCGGCACCACCGGGCTGTGCGGGCATCGT
>CAMLLF010000356.1 GCA_946480705.1 uncultured Lysobacteraceae bacterium
ACGATGAGAAGGTCGTACGCGACGCTCTTCAGCAGCTCGATCGCCTCCGCTCCCCAATCCTCGTCTTCGGCGCCGGCCGGGACCTCGTCGTGCCACCCGAGGAGACCCTCCACGTCGCTGCCGACGCCGGCGCTCCCCGCGCTGGAGCAGATCACCAAGGGCAGCGGCGAGCGCGAGATCTCCACGACGATGGCATTCGTGCGCGGCCTCAACCTGCTGCTGCGCGACAAGGCGATCGGTCCGCGCATCGTGCCCATCGTCGCCGACGAGGCGCGCACGTTCGGCATGGAGGGGATGTTCCGCCAGATCGGCATCTACGCGCCGTTCGGGCAGAAGTACAAGCCGCAGGATTCCGACCAGCTGCTGTACTACCGCGAGGATCAGGCCGGCCAGGTGCTGCAGGAAGGCATCACCGAAGCCGGCGCGACCTGCAGCTGGATCGCCGCGGCGACGAGCTACAGCACCAACGACCTGCCGATGCTGCCGGTCTTCATCTTCTACTCGATGTTCGGCATGCAGCGCGTCGGCGACCTGTGCTGGGCCGCCGGCGACATGCGCGCGCGCGGATTCCTGCTCGGCGCCACCGCCGGCCGCACGACGCTCAACGGCGAAGGCCTGCAGCACGAGGACGGCCACAGCCATCTGCTCGCCGGATCGATTCCGAACTGCAAGTCGTACGACCCGACTTTTTCCTACGAAGTCGCCGTGATCCTGCAGGACGGCACGCGCCGCATGCTGACCGAACAGGAAGACGTCTACTACTACATCACCGTGATGAACGAGAACTACAGCCATCCCGACCTGCCCGCAGGCGCCGAGGAAGGCATCATCAAGGGCATGTACCTGTTCAAGGACGGCGGCAAGCCGAAGAAGAACGCGCCGCATGTGCAGTTGCTGGGCTCCGGCACGATCCTGCGCGAAGTCATCGCCGCGGCCGAATTGCTGGAGAAGGACTTCGGCGTCAGCAGCGACATCTGGAGCTGCCCGAGCTTCACGGAACTGCGCCGTGACGGTCACGACGCGGAACGCTGGAACCGCCTGCATCCCGAAGACAAGCCGCGCAAGGCCTACGTGACGCAGTGCCTCGACGGCCGCGCCGGCCCGGCGATCGCCGCGACCGACTACGTGCGCCAGCACGCCGACTCGATCCGCGCGTTCCTTCCCGACGGAATGCGCTACACCGTGCTCGGCACCGACGGCTTCGGCCGCAGCGACACGCGCGCGAACCTGCGCCGCTTCTTCGAGGTCGACCGCTACTACATTGCACAAGCGGCCATCGCCGCACTCGCCGCCGAAGGCAAGATGCACGCGAAAGACGTCGCGCGCGCGATCAAGGAATGGAAGATCGACGCGGACAAGGCGAATCCGACGACGGTGTAATGTCGTCCATCCGACAGGTCGCGGGATGCACCGGTATGCATCCCGCGACCCGTCGATGCAGGGAGCGCGGCGTCTGGCCGCGATTGATGGGAAGGAAGCGTCGGTCGTGGGAATCGCCGTGATGGCGCTTCCGAACATACCGAACCGGTTTGCTGGCCATTCGGCCGCTGCGCATATTCCAAGCCGCCGCTTCGCGCGGTACACGGCGCGCTGATCACGTTTTATCCCTGACTGCGATTGTCTTTCCATAGCGACCGCGCTGCGGTCGCTATGGCCGGCTGCTCGTGCAGCTGGTTCGGCCGACCGTACGAGTCATCCCAAATTCGCGCGTTCGAGCCGTCGCAACCCCAGCGCGCGTCCGGCCCGGCCGCCGCCGTCTCGCAATCCATGAACGTCGCAAAAAAACTAGTCCTCGCTGCGCTCGCAACGACGCCGGCATGGGCGGGACCGGTCCGCACGACGCTCGTGACCGACGCCAACCCGTCGCCGGTCGTCGCCGACTCGAATCCGAGCGGCTTCTATGCGCATGACGGACTGCTGTATTTCACCGCGTGGCGCGCCGACGTCGGGCGGCAGCTGTTCGCGAGCGACGGCGTGTCGGCGCAGGCGAGGCTGGTCCACGATTTTTCCGCCGATGGTGTTCTGTCCAATCCCTATGTGCTCGGCCGGATCGGCAACCGGCTCATCGTCTCGACGCAGGATGTGACCGACTACCCGTTTGACGGCTACCGTCACGTTCTGTTCGCGCTCGATCTCGACAGGCGCCAGCCGACGCCGCTGGTCGAATTCGCTGCGCAGTACAATATTTATACATGGCGCATCGGCCGCGTCGGCGAAGCGCCGGGCCATGTGCTATTCACCGATCTCGTCGACGGCACTGTCTGGAGCACGGACGGCACGCCGGAAGGCACGCAGCGGCGTTACTCGCCGACGCCGCTCGACAATTCGGTCAGCACGCGCACGGCCTGCTCGCTGGATGATCGCGTCGTGTTCGTCGGCCGCAACGGGTCGCAGCGCGTCCTCTGGACCAGCGACGGCACGGCGCAAGGCACGCAGGCGGTCACGCCGCTGCCGGAGTCGGGGTTTCCGCGGGCTGCGGTTCGCGCCGGCAACCGCTGCCATGTACTGATCGATCGCAATCCGGGCTGGGCGCTATGGAGCAGCGACGGCACCGCGGCGGGGACGGTGTTCGCCGCCGTCGCGGACGACAACGCATCGGGTCCGCTCGCCGCAGTCGGCGGTGCCGCGTTCGTACTGAGCAGAGAGGTCCTGAACAACGGCAACCGGTTCGTCCGCCTGTTTCGCGGCGGCCAGGTGGCGCCGGTGCTCGATCTGCCCGGAATGACGGCCGGCGACCTCGCGAACGCGGGCGGCCGGCTCGCGTTCGCATATCGCCCTTCATTCGGCGAGTCCTATTCGATCCTCATCAGCGATGGCACCGCGTCGGGAACGCATCTCGCGACGTTGGCCGGCGTTCCGTTGCAGCTCGCCGACGCGGGGCCGGTCGTTGAAGCCGGCGGACGCTTCTTCGTGCACGGCGGCGACACGCTGTACGCGATCGATCCGCTGACCGCACAGGCGACGAACCTCGGCAGCAAGCCGGTGTTCCGCAGTGTCTGGGAAATCGCGTCGCTCGGCGCGATCGCGTTCGACGCGATCGACGACGGCGTGCATGGCGAAGAACTCTGGCGCAGCAATGGAACCGCCGCCGGCACGGGCCTGCTGCACGACATCGCGCAGCGCACCGGCGATGGTGTCGCGGCGCCTTACGCCGGCGGGGTCGTGCGCGACGGTGCCGTGTTCTTCGCCAATGCCGTCTACAGGCCCGGCGCCCCTGCCTCGCCGTTATGGCGCACCGACGGCACGCCGGCGGGTACGCGCGCGCTGGCTCATCCGGCCGGCAGTGCCGTCGCCTCGATCGCCGCGTTCGACGACGGCATCGTGTTCTCGACGTCGAATGCGAATGAACCGGCCGCGCGGCTGTATTGGACGAGCCGCGATTTCGGCGCGACGTATCCGATCTGGGATCTGCCGGCCAGTCATGCGCTCAGTGCCAGCGCGGACGGCCGGGCGCTGGTTTTCTTGTGCACATTGCCAGGGTTCCACAATCTGAGTCTTTGCGGTCGGCGCGACACCGATCTCCAGGCCGGCGTGCTGTTGTCCGGCGGCAACGACACCGGCGGAAGGCACGGACTGATCGGTGGCCTCGGTTCCTCCGTCATCCTGCAGTTCAACGATCGTCTGTGGCGCAGCGACGGCACGATGCCGGGCACGTTCGAAATCGCACCGGGGCTCGCGGTCACCGAAACGAGTCCGAACATCGCCGGCGTGACGGCCGGCGGCGCGCTGCTGTTCATGGCCTGCCTCGGTCCGAACGGCTCGGACTGCGGATTGCATCGCTCCGACGGCACTGCTGCGGGTACGTATCGCCTGGTCTCCACCGAACACGACCGGTTCGCCACGTTCGCGCCGCTGGGCCAGCGCTCCATCTTCAGTACCTACTCCGGCGCGCTCTGGGTCACCGACGGCAGCGTCGCCGGAACGCAACTGCTCGATGCCTACGCCGGCATCGCCAACGACGTCATCGCATCGACCGGTACGCAGGTGCATTTCATCGCGCGGCGATACGAACCGGACGAGATGGCCTACATCGTCACTGACGGCACGCCGGCCGGCACGCGACGCGTGCTGCCGCCGGCCGGGTTCTATCCCGGCACCGGCGCGCCGCTCGTCGTCGATGCGGACACGGTCGTCTTTTCCTGCTGGGGCGCTGATACCGGATACGAACTCTGCCGCGTCGACGGTGCCGGCAATGACTGGGCACTCGCCGCCGACATCGCGCCCGGGCGGCGGTCCTCTGCGCCCGAACAACTGGCCCGCGTCGGCAATGTCGCGTATTTCACGGCCGACGACGGCCATCACGGTTCGGAGCTGTGGCGTGTCGAGCCGTTTGTCGATGCGATATTCGTGGGGAATTTCCAGCCGTGAGCTACGTTGACTCCGCAAATGGAAGGTACCGTCGCACGCTACTGCGTCGCGACATCGGGGCTCTCCAGCAGCTCGCTTCCGAATCGCCGGTGCAGATACGGCCCGAGACGACAGGACCGAGATCGCCGGGTGATTCGGGCCTTGCACGCAGTTCCTTTCCCAGGTCGTGCCGCCGGCAGCGACACACTGTCAGCAGAGCGTCAACGCGATGATTACCGGAATCCCTCGATCTGGCGGCACGCACTTCTCGCAGAAGCTCGATGCAAGCGGCGTCGCACAGGCCAGTTCGTCGCCCAGGCCGGCGACGTAGCCCTATTACACGGCTTCGCCGACGGGTTCGACTGAGGCCTGCGTAACGTCCCGCACAAGCGGTCGCAAGCGTTGACGGCATAGGCGCGAAACGCCGTTGCGGCTACGATCCCGCGCCAGGGGACGCAGGGGCGGGCGACGTGAAACCGAAGAGAATGCAGATTGGTCTGGGCATGGTAGTGCTCGCTGCGGGCGCTCGTGCGGACCTCGTCACCTTCGAACCCGTCGCAGCGAACCTCGACCGCCTCACGACCATCGTCTCGACGCCGTTCTTCCCGGGCGATCTGTTCGTCGCTGAACAGCCGGGGCGCGTGCGCCTCGTCGAGAACGGCGTGCTGCGCGCGGCACCGTTTCTCGACATCACCGACCGCACGAAATCGAGCGGTTTCGAGCAGGGCCTGACCGGCTTCGCACTGC
>CAMLLF010000357.1 GCA_946480705.1 uncultured Lysobacteraceae bacterium
GATCGACGGTGCGGGCAACGTCGACTCGAGCCCGGCGAGCTCGACGTGGACGGTCGCGATCGGCGATCGCAACCCCGCCGGCCGTGTGCGGCCAGCGGGAATAGCGCGATAACGGTCGCGCCGACCGTTATCATCACGGGCCGCAGACGCATGATGCCGGCGTCGAGCAACGCGTCGAAGCCTTCGTCGCGTCCGCCGTGGCCGAAGCGCAGGGATTTGCCGGTGACGTACACGCCGACGCCGAGCGGCGCCGCGCCGCGGACCTGGGACTGCGCGCACAGCCCGTCGGTCGGCTTCATGGCGTATGTCGTCACCGGGCGCTGGTATTTTCTGGAAGAAATGCAATTTGCGGCAACGGCGAACCATCTCGGCAAGGGCTCCGTCGCGGCGCTGCGCGACGGTGCGAAGGGGCTCGTCAAACCCGAGGTCGGCGCCTGGCAGACGCGCGCGGCCGCGTGGCAGTGGCGCACGCTGGCGCAGGCGGCCGCGCTGACGCCCGATGTCGACGCGACGCTCGCGACGGAATTCCGCACGGTCATGCAGTACAACGTCGACAACCTCTACGACACCTATATCGCGCAGCCGAACAATCCGTTCGGCTTCATCCAGTCCGCCGCGACCTACGGCAACGGCGGCACGGCGGTCGTGCCGCCGTGGCAGCAGGACTTCTTCACCGCGGCCACCGGCTATGCGATCGCGCTGCAGGCGCCGATGTCCGACGCGCATCGCGACCGGCTCGCGGGCTTCTTCGCCTGGACCGCGCGCAGCATCGTCGGCCGGCTCGGCGTTGCGTCGGGCTTCTGGTACATCAACGGCGATCCTTACGTGCTGCGCATCAGCAACGCGGTGCTGCCGAACTACCAGACCGGCGCGGGGCCGTGGTTCGCCAACTGGTCGGAGGTCTATGCCGCGCTGCCCGCGGCGCTGACGACGGCGAGCGCGCCGAACGGCTGGCTCGGCAGTACCGAAGGCACGCTCTGCGGCGAGATCATGCCGGGCGAACGCGCGATGTGGGGCAACCTGCAGCCGGCGATCGCCTATGCCGTGCGCTTCGGCGTCAGCGGCGCGCTCGCGGCGTACCAGCGCATGACCGGCGCGACGAACTGGAACGCGTTCGTCAACGCGCTGAACGTGGCGCCGGTCTGGTCGGTCGCACCGGCTACGGGCGCGGCGCAGATGCCGGCCTGGCTCGCCGGCGCGCCGCTCGACACCTGGATCGAGATCCCGGGCACCGCGCTGACGCTCGGGCCGCTGCCGGTGTTCGGCGGATTCGCGGTGCGTGCGAGCGACAGCACGCTCGTCGTTGCGGCCGCAGGCGGCCATCAGGACTCGTCGAACAACGCGGTCGCGTCGATCCGCCTGTCGCAGGATGCGCCGGCCTGGGTGCTGCGCCAGACGGCGACCGCGAACCCGACGCCGAATCCGGTCTCGACCTGGGGCTACGAGATCGACGGCAAGCCGTCGCCGATGCACTTGTACCATTCGCTGCAATATATCCCTGCAATCGATGCGGTGCTGCGCCTCAACCCGCGCTACACCTGGCCCGGCGCGCACGATCTGACGCAGGCGCCGCAGGGTTTCAACGACGCGTTTGCGCTGAACTCGCCGCCGAATCTCACCGACGCGTCGGGCTGGGCCGGCCGCGGCGTGCATCCGGCCAGTCCCGGCGGCGCGAGCGACTATGCGCTGTGCGTCGACGCCAACGGCCGCGTCTGGACATCGACCCTGCGGCGCTACGACCCGGCGACGCGCACCTGGATGGCGCCGGTGGCCAGCAGCGGCATCAGCGTGCGGTTTCCGGGCGCCTACGACAGCAGCCGGCGGCAGGTCGTCACGCTGCAGTGGGGCGACAGCCAGGGCGCCGGCAGCGGGTGGAATATCGGGCGCATTCCGATCGACGGCAACGCGCAGATCACGCTCGGGATCAATCCGTCCGCGGCATTCACGGCGCTCACGAATGCGCGGCCGCAGTATCCGGGTTTCGCCTACGACCCCAACCGCGACGAGTTCCTCGTCATCGCGGGCGGATCGTGGACCGGCAGCGGCGCGAGCCTGATTCCCGATCGCCGCATCTTCGTGCTCAAGCCGAACGCGACCAACACCTGGGATCTGACCGAACGCTCGATAGGCGGCGCCGCCTGGACCTGCCGCAACGACGGCGTCAACGCGCGGCTGCACTATCTGCCGCAGTTCAAGGGTTTCGTGTTCCAGCCGGACTGGACGCAGAATCTGCTGTTCTGCCGGACGGCCGTATGAGGGCGTGAAGCGACGGCGCCCGCGGCGTGTTGCGGAAACGGCCGCAACGCCGACGCTTAGAGATTCCCTTAACGCGCAACTCGCGACAATTCCATCCTTGAACGCCCGGCGCGTGCCGCCGGGCGGACGCCGATGATGATCCGAGACGAGGAGAACGCGATGGTAGCCAAGAACACGGTCTGTCTCTGGTACGACGGCACGGCCGAGGACGCCGCGCGGTTCTATGCGCAGACATTTCCGGACAGCTCGGTGAACGCGATCCATCGTGCGCCCGGCGACTATCCCGACGGCAAGGAAGGCGACGTGCTGACCGTCGAGTTCACCGTCATGGGCATTCCGTGCATCGGTCTCAACGGCGGCCCTGCGTTCAAGCCCGACGAGGCGTTCTCGTTCCAGGTCGCGACCGAAACCCAGGAAGAGACCGACCGCTACTGGAACGCGATCGTCGGCAACGGCGGCCAGGAAAGCGCCTGCGGCTGGTGCAAGGACAAATGGGGCCTGTCGTGGCAGATCACGCCGCGCGCGCTGACCGCGGCGTTCACCGATCCCGACCGCGCCGCGGCGAAGCGCGCGTTCGACGCGATGATGCAGATGAAAAAAATCGACATTGCGACGATCGAGGCCGCGCGCCGCGGCTGATCGTCCGCCGCAGGCGCAGCCCCGCTGCGACGGCGGCGCTGCGCCTGCGGTGACTCAATCGCCGGCTCAGCCGCCCGACGTCGTCGTGCCCGGCAGCTCGAAGATGCACGGCGCGATGCCCGAGGAGAACGGATGCTCGACGATCACGAGCGACTGGTCGTCGACGGCGCCCGGACCGGGCAGGCTCGGCGACTCGACGTGGCCGCGCACGCGCACGGTGTAGCTGTCCGGCGTCGTGACGGTGCAGGCGACGGTCGCGCCGACGGTCTTGGCGCGCAGGTTGCTCTCGGTCGTGTCGCCGTCGTTGGAGCACAGTGCGCTCAGCGAGTCGTTGGTCGGTGCGACCTGGCGCGACGTCACGTTGAGGATGCTGCGATTGACGACGATGTCGTATTCGACATGGCCGCGCTCGACCTGGCATTCGGCGGAATAGCTGATGACGAGCGTGCGCGCGCCGCGGACGCTGATCGTCTTGCTGATGAACTCGGCGTCGAGCGGGCCGACCGGCACGGGCACCGCGCCGGTGTTGGTTTCGACGCTGACTTCGTCAGCCGTCGCGAACGGGGAGAGCGTCAGGCCGAGCAGCAGGGCGGCGGTCGACAGGCGGATCCGGGTATTCATGGCGTTGTCCTCAGGGTGGCGAACGGTGCGGGTCGTGGTCTCCATGAGCGTGTCTTCATGGGGATCGCCAGTACGTACGTATCGCGCTGCGGCCAGGGATCACCGCGAGAACAATGCAAGGAACGGGGTAGTCGCGCCGTCTGAGGCGAATGTTGCGTAAGCAATAAAACTACTTTGGAGAATCGCCGGGCAGGCCGGCCGGCATCCCGCGAACCACGAGGTGTTCCGAGGTCCGTGGGAAGGCCGGCGTAGTCCCGACGTGCGGCGCTGCCGTCAACCGCGCTTGCGCGCCGGTTTCTTCCGCGCAGCCGGTCGCGCGGCCTTCGGCTTGCGCGCCGCCGGCCGCTTCGCCGCATCGCGAGCGACGGCCTCGGCGACGGCGTCCTTCGTGAACGGTTTCAGGTTCTTGCGCTGCGGCGTGAGGTCGGCGACGCGCCTGCGCGCCGCGGCGCGCGGTGCGGCAGTCATCACGACGGGCGCGGCGACGTGGTCGGCGATCGCTTCGAGCCAGCGTTTCGCGAGGATCTCCCAGCCGGGTTCGAAAAAGTGGATTTCGTCGTGCCAGTCGGACGGCCGGATCGACGCGACGGCGTCGCGCGCATCGAACCACGACAGTCCGGGAATCGCACGCATGGTGTCGTTGAGCCGGTCGATGACCTCGCCGATCAGCGCGCGGCCGCGCTCGACCGGGAGCCCGAGCGTGCCGAGCAGGTGCTTGCCGACCCAGGGGCCGATGCCCTTGAACGGAATCACGATCTTGCCGCTTTTCAAGGTCGGCGTGACGCTGCCGTAGCCGTGCGCGATGACGGGGCAGCGCCACGGTGCGGCGAGTTCGAGCAGGTCGCCCCAGGATTCGCGGATGTCCTGCAATGCCGCGGCGAGCCGCGCCTGGAGGACCGTCCCGTTGCCGTCGGCGCCGGGGCCGATGAACCGCTCCGGGAACGGCAGGATGTCGTTGCCGCCGCCGGTGACGATGACGGCCTGGAAGCCGAACGTGATGCCGCGGCGCTCGCCGAGTTCCTGCAGGAAACCGAGGCCCTGGTGCAGATCGAAATCGCGCGACATGTCGGCCAGTTCCTTGCCGGGATGCGCGAAGCTCAGCACGTTCATCGGCCGCGAGCCGTTCGCTCCGGTCCACCGGCGGTCGTTGAGAAATTGCACGACGTTCCGGCCGTCCCAGAGATTGCCCGGCAGCGACAGCCAGGAATCGCCGATCGCGAGTACGCGCAGTTCGTCGGGATGGCTGCGGCAGCGATCGAGGTAGCGTTCGCAGCGGCGCAGGTGCGGGGGCAAGGGCATGACGGCAGCTCCATCGGCGGGGATGACCATCAGTGATCCGGGGGCGCGCAATCTCGCAGTGGCGTGCACCGGCAGTTCACGACGAGGCCGCGGCAGCGTCGAGCAGGGCCAGCACGTCGGCATGGCCGCGCTCCTGCGCGAACGCGCGTGGCGTGTGTCCCGCGGCTTCCGGACCGGGCTCCGCGCCGCGTTCGAGCAACAGCCGCACGATGTCGACGAGACCCATTTCGGCGGCGCGATGCAGCGCCGTGAAGCCGCGATCGTCGCGCGCGTTCGCA